>JAOZNY010000228.1 GCA_029933565.1 Bacteroidales bacterium | reverse complement strand
AGGGGTGTGTCATTAATAATTTAATCATTTTTACAATTTTTTTATTTTATTTCCTTTAACTTTTAACAACTTTAATAAATCATTACTAAATGAAACGAACATGTAAAAAATCATCATCTATTACAACACAACGGAATGATGATTTTTTTACATGAGAGTTCCACCTGTCCGCCGTACATAATACTTTGGCAGGCGGGTGTGACCAATAAAAAATAAATTATAAACACATGAAATACTCAAAACATATATCTCTAATTTCGATAAGTGGCGACTTGCTGATAATGAATGTCTTTTTTAATCTTGGCTTTTGTTATTTAAATGGGTTTAGCAAAGTTTGCTTTGAACCAATTAATTTACTCTTTTTTGTCTTTATAAATTTAGCATGGGTAGTGTCAGCCAATATTTTTAAGGCTTATAAAATTGACCGACAGGTATTTAAAAAAGAAATCCTATCAACCTACATAAAAATTATTGTTTTCTTTTTCTTTCTATTTCTACTTTTCTTTCAGGTTTTTACATTCAGTTACTATTCACGCGATGATATAAAATATCTTTTTGCAATCTTTTTGGCTGCAATAATTATTTGGAAGTTTATACTGTATTACACTTTCCTTTTATATCGAAAAACGGGACGTAACTATCGAAATGTAGTTATTATTGGCTATGGCGATACTGCGGATGAATTAAAAAAATACTTCTCAGATAATTCCTGGTTGGGTTACATATTCAAAGGTTTTTTTACTGATAAGAAACCACCACAAGGTGATATAATAGGAGGTTTTAATGATATTGAGGAGTTTATTCTCAATAATAAAATTGATGAAATTTATATAATGTTGAATGACCTTAAAGAGAATGTTTACAAATCAATTACTGCAATAATCAGTAAATCACCTACAAGTCTAAGATTTGTTCCTGATCTTTCTGAGTTTTCGTACATGAGCCTCAAACTAATCAATTACGATATGGTTCCTGTAATGAAGATACAACAGGGCCCCTTGAGTTTTCTTTACAACAGAATTGTTAAACGACTTTTTGATATTGTTATTTCTATTGTTGCTATACTGCTTATTTTAAGTTGGCTTATTCCCCTTTTGGCTTTAATTGACCTGTTTACCGATAGAAACGGATTGTTCTTTGTACAAAAACGCTCAGGTTTAAATAATAAGCCTTTTAACTTAATTAAGTTTAAAACAATGAAGAAGAACAATGATGCAAACTTAAAACAAGCTACAGAAAATGATGTCAGGGTTACTAAACTTGGAAATATTTTACGCAAAACTAGTATCGATGAATTGCCCCAATTTTTTAATGTGCTGGGAGGTACAATGTCAGTAATTGGTCCACGACCTCACATGCTTAAGCATACTAATGACTATAAAGAGATTGTAAATAAATTTATGATTAGGCATACTGTAAAGCCAGGAATAACAGGTTATGCACAAGTTCAGGGACATAGAGGAGAAATAAAAAAAGTTGAAGATATTAAAGGCCGAATCCGTTTCGATATTACATACATTGAAAACTGGTCGCTGGGGCTTGACTTTAAAATTATATTTTTGACTATTTTTAATTTAATGAAACGTGACAAAAAAGCATACTAATTACTATTTTTGTTCAAAACAAAAATTTATCATCTAAGGTGAAACCTATATGAGTATTACCAACATTTATAAAAATATAATTAAACAATTTATTGTGGTAAAATCAAAAATACATATCCATTTTCAAATATCTATTTTTTTGTTTGTTTTTATGTTTGCTTTAATCGGATGTGAAAATAAACATGACAACAGGTCAAGTTTGACAAATGAAAATAAGCAACATCAGTTTTTTGTTTTTGATAAGCAAGTAAACATAAAATTAGCAGTTGCAGAATTAATAAAAATCTCAGAAATTGCAAAGGGTGGATATGTTACAATTATCACTTCTGCTGTAAAAAACAACAGGAAAAAAGCAATCGATTTAAAGAAAACATTCTACAAACAAGGGGTTGTGGGTATACATATAATTACCCTTAATAATAAAACTACATTAAACAAAACAGATATTCTTACAATTGAAAACTCAAAAATTATTTGTATTCTGGAAAAGAAAAATAGAGTTTTTATAAATCTTGCTAATAAGACTAACTTAACAACCAACTTAAAAACTGCCAAAGCAAATGGATGTTTAATAGCCGGAATTGGAAAGAGTTATGAAATGTTTGGTGAGTTTTTTCTATTTAGGCATATTGATACTACAAGAAAAATTAACAAACTAATACAAAGAAAAGGTTTGGATCTTCAAAGTGAAATGATATTTACCAATTCGAAATTTTTTAACTCCAACTTTGATGATATTCAAAATATGTATGCCGACCAGAACATTACTTTTTTAACAATAGGAAAAGGTACCTATGTATTAATGAATAACTCACAGGCTCATGTTTTTGGCAGAAATTCTATGGAAATCATTTCGACAAACAATACTAGAAAAATAATCAAGACAGGCGAAACATTAAATATTCAACCTTAATATTTATTCTTATATCTATTACAGTTTACTTTAATCAATACTCCAAATTCCTACCAACTCCTACATTGCCAATTCGGTATTAAGTCAAATATTATAAAGGCTATAACCTCCTGTAGGATTTCCCTTTTTTTGTTTTTATAAGTTAATTTCCAATAAAAAATTAAGACTTCTATTATGGATCTTAAGGCTAAACAATATAAATAGTTAGTTTCGAACAATATATAATAAACTTCCAATGACAAACCATTTAGAAAAGTATTTTCATAATAACAAGAAAAATATTATACATAAATGGGATCATTATTTCGATATTTACCAAAAACATTTTAGTCGGTTTGTTGGTACAGACTGCATTATTGTTGAAATTGGTGTATCCAAGGGAGGAAGTTTGCAAATGTGGAAGGCATTTTTTGGTGCTAAAGCAAAGATTTATGGAATTGACATAAACCCACATTGTAAGGAATTTGAAGAAGACAACATTCAGGTTTTCATTGGATCCCAGGCCGACAGAACTTTTCTCAATGATTTTAAATCAAATATCCCAAAAATTGATATCCTGATTGACGATGGCAGCCATATTTCAAGCCAGCAATTAATAACTTTTGAAGAACTTTTCGATTACATCCAAGACGATGGAATTTATTTGTGCGAAGACATTCATACTTCATATTTAGAAAGTTATGGGGGTGGTTTAAAAAAACCATCTACTTTCATTGAATACTCCAAAACCCTGATTGATAAATTAAATGCCTGGCATATTCCTGAAAATGAGTTATTGCTTAGTAGTTTTACTCGAAGCACAAACTCATTACACTTCTACGATTCTATTCTGGTAATTGAGAAACAAAAGAGGCAGAAGCCATGGCATGAAAAAAGAGGGAGAATAAATAGCCAACGCATTAAGGAAGAGAACGTAAACACAAATGAGTTTCTTGAATTAAAGTTCAAAATACTTGGTGAAAAAATACCTGAGAATTATAACATCGAAAAGTTAACAAATAATATTTCTGAAATAAATCGCCTTTTAGAAGATAAATTTGAGGGTAGAAGTTGGCCTAAAGAAGGTGAAACAATGATTGGTTATACCCGTTTATCAAATATTGAAAATTGCATTATCAATACGATTAATAACAATGTAGAAGGCGATTTAATTGAAACAGGAGTTTGGCGCGGTGGGGCTTGCATATTTATGCGTGCCATTTTAATGAAATATGGAATTACTAATAAGAACGTTTGGGTTGCCGATTCTTTTGAGGGTCTGCCAAAACCAAATCCAGAACTTTACCCCTCCGATAAAAACGACAAACATCATACACATAATGAACTTAAAGTATCTATTGATGAAGTAAAGAATAACTTCGAAAAATATGATTTACTTGACAATCAGGTAATCTTTTTAAAAGGTTGGTTTAAAGACACTATCCCTAACGCAACTATTGATAAACTTTCCGTTTTAAGATTAGATGGCGATATGTATGAATCAACAATTGATGTACTATTTCATCTTTACCCAAAATTATCAGTAGGTGGTTATTGCATTATTGATGACTGGGGGGCCGTTTCTGCCTGCAAAAAGGCAGTACAGGACTATAGGCATATTTTTGATATTAACGAAGAAATAATTAAAATTGACTGGGCTGGTGTTTTTTGGAAAAAAACTAAAACAACAGCAATATTATCAAGATCTCTTTTTAACGAAATGATTTCTAAAAACAAGAACGACTAGAAATATGAAATTCAATAATATAATATTCTCTAATCCAAATACTAATGAGAAACATTCAGCATGGATTGAACACATTCCTTTTGCGTTTTATCTAATTGATAAACTCAAACCCAAAACATTTATTGAATTGGGAACTCATAATGGAAACTCCTATTTTTCTTTTTGTCAGGCTATAAAACAAAGCAATTTAAAAACAAATGCTTACGCCATTGATTTGTGGACCGGAGACGAACACTCTGGTTATTACGGCATTGATGTTTTTGAATATGTT
>JAOZNY010000227.1 GCA_029933565.1 Bacteroidales bacterium | reverse complement strand
AATTCTGCAAATAGATAGAAAAGTTGACTTCTGAAAAGCAGAATGTTGCAGATTGTGTAAAAACATGCTGTTTTACTAAATTTCCCTAAATTTGCACCTTAAAATTTACAGCAAATGAACGCACTCTACCCACTTAAATTCAAGCCCATTTTTAAAGACAAAATTTGGGGCGGACAAAAAATAAAAACCGAACTTAATCTGGATTTTGGCAATCTGCCCAACTGTGGTGAAGCATGGCTTATGTCGGGCTATGAGGATGAGCAAACAGTAGTTGCTAATGGTTTTTTGGCCGGCAACGAACTAAACGAAGTTGTTGAAATTTATATGGGCGAACTGGTGGGCGACAAAAACTTCGACCGCTTTGGCAATGAGTTTCCCCTTCTTATAAAATTCATCGATTCCAACGACTGGCTTTCGATTCAGGTGCACCCTGATGACGAACTGGCAAAAAAAAGAAATATTGGAAGCGGCAAATCTGAAATGTGGTATATTCTGGGTGCTGACAAGAATGCTGAACTGATTTCGGGTTTCAACAAAAAAACTCATAAGGAAGAATACCTTCAAAACCTTGAGAACAAAACTCTCAAAGGCATGCTTAATTTTGAAAAGGTACAAAAGGGAGATGTTTATGACATTCCTGCCGGCAGGGTTCATGCTTTGGGCCCTGGCTGCCTCCTAACAGAAATTCAGCAAACATCGGATGCTACCTACCGCATTTACGACTGGGACAGGATTGATACAGCAGGCATGACAAGGGAACTTCACATTGATAAGGCATTGGATGCCATCGACTTTGAATTTTATGAAAACTACAAAACTAATTACAAAACCAAAGTAAACGAAACTTCTTCAGTTATTGAAAGCCCACATTTTACAACCCGCATTTTATCGCTCAACGAAACTGTTATCAAAAACTTCTCGGCACTCGATAGTTTTGTAATTTACATTGCAACCGAAGGCAACGTTGAAATGAAATGGGAAGATGGAAATATTAATCTTAAGAAAGGGGAATCACTGCTTATTCCGGCCTCTTTTGATAATTTGGTAATTGAACCAAAAACTATATCCACATTGCTGGAGGTTTTTATTTAAGGCTAAGATTGAGATTAAGGCTAAGGTTGAGGTTGAGAGGCTTCATCACATTTAAGGCCTTAACTCTCAACCTCAACCTCAACCTTAAATTTTTCTCCTTTTTCTTTCTTACTTTTGCAACTTAAATTTTTAATACGTTGTCAATGGCAGCAGTAACTAATTAGTTAATTTTCAATACAAAATATTTTTATGAAGAAGTTAATAATTGCATCAATTTTTAGTCTGATTACAGTTTTTTCTTTTGCACAAGATTCTGAAAAAAACACTAACCTCCCATCGGTAAACATTAAAACTCTTGATGGACAAACAATTAACACTCAGGATATTTCAAATGACGGGAAACCAATAATCATAAGTTTCTGGGCACTTTGGTGTAAGCCTTGCAAAAAAGAACTAGATGCTTTTAACGACAACATTGAAGACTGGCAGGATGAAACAGGAGTAAAAGTTTTTGCTATTTCAATCGACGACTCGCGCTCAACTGCAAAAGTTTTGCCCTTTGTAAGTGGGAAAGACTGGGATTTTGATGTGTTACTCGATCCAAATGGCGACTTTAAAAGGGCAATGAACGTAAACATGATTCCTCATACTTTCCTTTTAGATGGAAACGGAAACATTGTTTACCAGCACACATCCTATTACGAAGGCGACGAATTTGAACTTTACGAATTAGTGAAAAAAGTTGCCAATGGCGAAGATTTGAAAAAACATTAAACTTTCAATACAAAAACAATAATTATTAAAGATTTGGGGAAATGAAGAAATTTATTGCTTTGCTGTTGTTGGTACCGGCATTCTGGCTAACGGCAGAGGCACAGGTAACTGACTATTTACAGCGCATGCAGGTTCATGGAAGTTTTCAGGTTGACGGACAGTTTTATTTTCCCGATGATGCATTGGGGATTACCGACTCATTGATAAATGGACAGAAAGTAGGACTTAACGGCTTTGGTAACATTTCTTTCTCCTTGGGAAAATTTAGTGCAGGTTTCCGCTACGAAGCGATGCTGGCACCAATTGCAGGTTTCGACCCTAATCTTTATGGCAGTGGAATTCCATATGCATGGGCAACTTTTACCGATGACAGATTCAGCATTACGGTGGGTAGTTTTTACGAACAGTTTGGTAATGGCCTGGTACTAAGGAGTTACGAAGAATGGGCTCTAGGATACGACAATTCACTAAATGGAATAAGGATTATTTACGAACCCATAAGAGGTTTGCTGTTTAAAGGACTTTACGGAACACAAAGATATTTTTCGCTTGGACGAACAGGCTTGGTTCGTGGTTTCGACACTGAACTGAATTTCAATGACATGTTCTCTGGCATGGCCGATTCAAAACTTAAATTAATACTTGGCGGAAGTATGGTAAGCAAATATCAGGATGATGGAAACGTTTTATACCAGTTACCTGAGAATGTAGCCTCTTTTGCCGCCAGGGCAAACATTGGTTTTGGCAAGTTTAACTTTACCACCGAATATGCCCACAAAATCAACGACCCCTCAGCGATCAACAATTATATTTACAAAGAAGGTGCCGCCTTTATTGCCTCGCTTTCTTACGCAACAAAGGGACTCGGACTTTATGCACAGTTTAAACGCACCGACAATTTCAGTTTTAAATCAGATAGGGATGTAACTGTAAATGCATTGGACATTAGTTATTTACCCCCAATTAACGAATCGCACACTTACGCCCTTGCAGCAATGTACCCTTATGCAACTCAGCCCAATGGCGAAATTGGATTTCAGTTTCAAATGAACTACAAAGTACCTAAGAAAAGTAAGTTGGGTGGAAAGTACGGAATGGGCATTGCCATAAATTATTCACAAATAAATGATATTGAACGAACTCAAGTAAACGACACAACTCAAATTAACCAAAAATGGACCTTGGGTTACGAATCTGATTTCTTTAAATTTAGTGATCATGTATTTTATCGCGACCTGAGCATTGAAATCGATAAAAAATTCAATCGTAAATGGAAGGGGATTTTCAAATATTTGTATCAGTCGTACGACATTGCAACTATTGAAGGCCATCCGGGCGAACCCATTGTAAATTCGCATATTGCCATTGCAGATGTTACTTATAAATTCACACCAAGAAAATCGCTAAGAACTGAAGTGCAGGGTTTGTGGACAAAAGAAGACATGGGAAACTGGACAGCAATTTTACTGGAATACACTATTTCACCTCATTGGTTTTTCTCGGCCACCGACCAGTGGAATTACGGCAACCCCGATAAGAATAAACGTGTTCATTATTTATCAGCTTCGTTTGGTTATACCCGCAAAGCAACACGGGTACAATTTACCTATGGTCGTACCCGCGAAGGCATTGTCTGCGTTGGTGGTGTTTGCCGACAAGTTCCTGCTTCCAGTGGATTATCACTCTCCATTACTACAAACTTTTAATACGCTATGAAGATGAAAATTATAAAAATACTTTCCATAATATTTGCTTTGTCGCTTTTTGTACAATCATGCGATAAAATTCAACCTCCGTATAAAGATGGCGAGGGCATTGACTGTGAGGTCGGAAACCAAAATGTTTTGATTGAAGATTATACAGGTCACACCTGTGTTAACTGTCCTGGTGCTGCTCAAACAGCGCATGAAATCAAAGAACTCTGCGAAGAAAGGGTTGTGATTATTGCAGTTCATGCCGGGTACTTTGCCGAACCAAAACCTACTGGTGATTTTACTTACGATTTTAGGACTGAGACAGGAAACGAATGGAACGACTTTTTTGGAATTATTTCTTATCCAAATGGCGTTGTAAACAGGATGAACGAAGATGGAAACTATATTCTTAGCCCTGGACAATGGACCGAAGCAAGCACTGAGTTACTTGCGCAAAACTCAGCTGTGAACATTGAAATAGAAAATGAATTTGACAATAATCAACTCACCACAAAAGTAACTGCTGATTTTATTGATGATGTGGATGGCAATTACAGTTTGATTGTTTGCCTTACCGAAGATAATATTATCAAACCTCAGAAAAATAGCATTCCCGGGATTAATAATGGCCAGGACATTGAGGATTACCATCACATGCATGTTCTCAGGGCAGCGATAAACGGAGCATGGGGTCAAAGTTTTGTGAGCGGAAGTATTTCTAACGGTGAAACAGTGTCAAAAACCTACACCCAATCATTTGATGGCACCGACTGGGTGTCAGAAAACTGTAATGTTGTGGCATTCATTTACAACGAAACTGACAAATTGGTAATGCAAGTAGAAGAAAGCAAGATAATTGAGTAATTGCCTTCAGGCAGAAGAAATAACTCTTTATTGCTTTTTGAAGAATCTTTGAATTATTTCCCAAATCTAATTCCAAGAACCCTACATCTTGACTCCTGCATCTTAATTCCTGACTCCTCTTCGCCTCTGGGCTAAGTTTGTAACTTAGTCCCCACCCTCTA
>JAOZNY010000047.1:5055-16332 GCA_029933565.1 Bacteroidales bacterium | reverse complement strand
CAATAATCTGGCCCAGCTCGGTTGAAGAACTTGATAAAGAATAGGCACTGGCTGTAGTATAATTTGTACTGGCAGTTCCATCTAACCTGATAAATCCATTAGTGGCAACACTTAAACTATTTGCCGGGGTATATGTGTTATCGTAGAAACTAAATTCAAAAGGCCAAGAAATGGAACCCTGTGCGTCATCGCCCGACACGATATTTGATCCGGCTGAACAATCAATCCAACTGTAAGTAGTTCCTAATGTGCCTGTTTGCTCAGTATAAGTGAAACTTGCAGTGGGCTGCCCTAAAGCAGTTATTGTGATTAAACTAAAAAATATAACGAAATATGTAAGTTTTAATTTCATGGTTTCTAATCTTTAATTTTCAATTTTCAATTAGCTGCAATAATTGTATACATAATGGTAACATCAGATGAAGCAGCAATAGAAGTCGCATCTTCATATACACCTGGAGTAATCCCCCAAGTATAAGTAAGTTTATGCCCATTGGCAATTCCATCACCAGTCCAGCAACTTCCAATAGCCGTAATAATATCCTGAGCAGCCGATGTAGATACCAGCGTTAATTGTGTAGATTTTGTACCGAAGATTCCATCGCCAGTTCCTGTGTGTACTGATGCTTCCACTTTTAATGTTGTAAAGTTTGGTGGAAGGTTACTCAATACCACTGTTATTTTATTAGCTAATCCTTCGGCAACAATAGAAGTATAATTAATCCAGCTTAAATCTACAGACACATTGGAAACAGCACTCCCTGCTTCAGTTGGTTGAATAAGATGTAAACTAGGAGCGGTACCTTCAATGTCCAGAATTCTCATTGCCTCAAGTTCATATGTAAAAACATCAATTGCTTCATTTTCATGCGTAGGCAAATCAGGTTGAGAAAAAGTGTTGCTATGAAAAACAAACAAAACTGTTGCTAGAAACAACAATTTTATGCCATACTTATTTAGCTCCCTTATTTTCATTTTACTATTTTTTAGTATTTATCATAATCGCTTGTCTTCTCACCCATCTAGTTTCCCACTATACTCATTCTTTTTAATTTTTTTCAACGCAAAGATGGGGATGCCAATTCTTTGTCTTTTGTCTTGAAAAATATTGTTGATTTTCCTTTTGGTTAAAACCTGTAGAGCAGTTAATCTAGACATATTTATGTCAACTATTGTCTGATAATGCCACCGAGTTTTTTGAGTATCAATCACTTCAATTCCATTTCTTAGCAAACTTGCAATCTCAATTTGTTTGTAAATTCTAAGCATCTTCTGCCATCTTTCAATAATTAAAACCAAATTATCTGCTATTATTACTATCATTTTATTTGCATGTTTTATCAATACAAAAGAAAGAAAGAAATATGAAGATAGCTGTAGGGTAAAAAATGAAATGCCTGTAGGAAAAGGCTGGTTTCTTTGTAGGACAATTCCTACAATGAGAATTTATATATTAAAAATAACCTTGAAAAGGCTAAATGAAGTTTTTTGTTTCATGATTAGCACCTGATACCATAAATTAGCTTATCTTGTGGAGGCTGCTACCCTCACGGGTCGCGACTGTTGCCTTACTGGAATATTCCTATTAAAACCCATTGCGGTTTGGTTAATGGTAAAAAGAACTTGAATAGTTGATAGCGAGGCAAATGATATAGTATAATCAGAAATAGTATAAGTGTAGGTTAATTGATGGCCAAGATAAGGACCAATACCAGAATTACAAGTCTCTATATTTTCTATTAACACCTGAGGTTGATTGCTAAGCATAATTTTGCCCATAGGTGTACCTGATGAACTTCCTCCCCCTCCCTGATAAGTGCCTGCTTGGATTTGTAATTGAAGCCCATCAGGAAGTGGTCCGGATGCAATTTCAACCGTAATGGAAACAGGTGAATCGTATGGGTCCAACAAAATATTATAATTTAACCATTTAGTATCATCAGTAACAACCGAAATTGGGTTCCCAGGACCGATTATATCAGTAGGGTTCTCAGGCAAACCAGAAGATGATATGGTAATACTGTTTTGTGATTGAGCCACATACTGACTGAATATCAATACAATGCACAAACCAAACTGAATTACTACCGATTTTATTTTTTTCATCACTGTTGCTTAATCTTTTGAAACTTAATACGTCGGCGTTTTTCCTTAATTTTAACTTCGATATGTTCATTTTGCCCCGGTGCAATATTCAAGTTAAATAAATCGGTTACAAGTTCATATTCATTTGATATCCCACGATTATAAACTTTTACTGTCCACATACCTGGCCTTAGTCCTTCAAACGAAAATTCAAAGTCTTCATTGGTCAAAACTCTAAATACTTCATCTCCTTTTTTTGCTTCAATTAAAAGTTTACCTAATTGGTTTCTAATTTCTGCAAACTTATTTTTATCGTCAGTTGCTTCTTTTACAATGACTATTTCACCTGTGATATTAGCCTCCTTGGTGAGACTAATATCAAATTTTGTTTCCCTCCTAGGTAATACTTCAACTTGATATGGGGATGGTATTTCGGGTATGGCATTTACTCCAGCACTTGTATAATCCAACATCAAATAATAGTTCCCAGCAGGTAGTATGGGAAAACTATAGTTTCCATTTTCGTCTGTAACTGCCTGCTCATCACCTAATGTAACAACAATACCCTCAATACTCTTCACCCCATTATTAATAATTTTTCCTGATAACTTTCCAATATTTTTCTTTTTCCGCATCGGGACATTTATTTTACGTGTATACCTGACCAAAAACGATAACTCTTTTTGATCCAATGAATTTTTAACTAAACTATAGCGACTTGAAATTTCAAATTTGTTGATGTTGTTTGGAGAATAATGCACATATCCACTCAGGATGTTCCGATCGTATGAATAGTCTTCAATACTGTAACTACTTTGATAATTAACCGACAACCTGATTTTTTCATTAACCATTGCATTCACTGATGCCGAATAAACCCAATTCTTATCATCATAAACTAAATATCGTTTATTATCCTGATAATTTACGTAAGCATTAATATTGAATTTGTTGGAAAATAGGAAACTTAATGTTAGTCGCCCCTGATACGATTTATTAAACCGCTCATTTTCAGGCAGGAGGAAATTCTCTGTATTTCCATATTCACCCATAATATCGAACTTAAACTTATTGAGACGCTTGAATAAATCTAGCCTAACCAAATTTTCGCTATAATGGAATTTCATCGGTTCCATACGGTCTTGCCGAGAAATCAAATAATAACTTGCCGAAAGTCCACCATCTTTCATCAATAGATAACTAATGGAAAAAGAGAAACTTTCACTGAATGGGGCAATGCCGTATAATGTATCTAAGGCCATATTCTGATGATTGTATCTATAATTGGTACTGACAGATAATTTTCTTAATAAACGGACATTTAGATTTGCCAGCATATAACGGGTATCGGTAAAATATCCGGGAAAGTCCTTTTCAGCCATGGTATAGTTATAAGTTAGACGAATAGCCTTGTAATTTAAACTCAACTCTGTTCTAATAGCTTGTTTGTATTCATTACCAAACGATCCTACTGCATATTCCCAATCAAACTTAACCCATTTAAACAGATTACTTGTACCATTAAAAGTTAAAAGATGGGCTACATCTTCTGTAATACTCAGTTTATTTAAATAACCTAAATTAAGAACTAGTTTTTTTGATGCTGAAAAAGATGCATAGGCTGCTATTTCGCGCCTTATATCAGGAAAAAATCTAGGGTAGGTAATCCACGATCCTACCTTAAAATTCCGAAAATAATGTTCGGCTTCGGCTCCACGACCGTAGCGCGAAAATTCAGTCAGATACGAAAGCGAATAAGTATTATCGCCCAGCAGATATTTCGCCTTTGGACTAAAGTATTCAACCCAATATTCATCATAATAACCGTATAACGGTTTTCCGTTACGATTAGGACCCTGGAAATGAAAACTAATTGCTTTTGAATGTTTATCATCCAAAAAACCACGTCCGGCAATATCAAACATCACTGCGTATAAACGAACACCCGCTGGATTATCAGTAACGAACAAAGTAGAAAACTGTATTGGAAACCGGTTATATGGGTCGTATTTTATATCTCTGGAAGGTATTACCTTATAAGAATGATATTTTGAAGCCTTTACATCTGGCATATTTACCAAAGATGCAGTAAGCGAAATATTTTTTTGAATGTATCTAAGAATTCCCTTTTCTGTTTTTATTTTAGTGGTAATGAATACAGTTGAATCAGGTTTTAATAAAAATCTCATTTTTTCGTCCTTAGTTGAGCCTGTTGGAATTGCCTCTATTTCGGTAATACTATTCGATAAGTTTTGCAGCATAAACTGCACCGATAGTGTATCACCTGCAAATACATATTCCTGAGTTTTTATCAATTCAACATTCAATTCGAATTTTTGTTTAATTGTAACAGGAACATTTGAAACTGCAATCTTATTTTCTAAACTATCGAATACCTCAATGTATATGAAATATTCACCAGCAAGTTCGTTGGCTGGAATACGAAAACTTAAAATTTTTATTGTTGATTGGAAGGCTGGAGTCTTGATGTCTTTCAATCCTGAAAAACATTTCCATCCATGAGGATTGTTTATCTTTAATGAAACCTGATGATTATGGCTGGTGTTATTAACAAGTTTTATAACAATATTTGAGGTTATTCCCGGTTCAAGTCTTATGGACGAATCATTTACTAATTGTATCTCAAAGTCACTTTGCTGCGCAGAAAGCACAAGTGGGAATACAACTATTAAGCATAATATTGAGAGTTTGCAACACATTCATAATATTTATTATAAACATTTTCGATTATTACAATTCTAAAGTATATTCAAGGCCAAACACATCATCACCCGCCCCATCTGCTACAATTACTGCTTTATAGGTTTTCTTAGGTATCCCATCGAGTGGGAACCTCCATTTGGTTGATGTTGTTGGATACATTCCATTTCTTGGAGCCTTTAGCACCTTTATCGATTCCCCTGTTTGAGCGTCAAACAATTCCATTGAAACATCAGGTGATATCAATCGTTGGCCGGTATTAAGCAAAACAAAATCAAAAAACAATTTGTCGTCTTCGGTAACAATACCAGGATTTTGAAATTCAAGTTCGCCAGTACCTGTATTACCAATGTTAGTTACAATTTGAATGGCAGTCCGTATAGATTCATGAATATTTAATTGTCCTTTTGCATTTGGATCAATTGGTGTAATTCCTTCAACCATTATTAAACTCCAAAATGTTCCAACAAGCGTGTCACTCTGAGGAACTGTTACTTCCAGCAATACACTCTGTTTTTCATTTCCTTTTAAAATTATGGTCTTTGGAGAGTAATTAATCCACTGAGCATTTGATCGGGCATGAGTGCCGGGTTCATTATAAAATGAGTTTCCTGTGTAATCATACAAATAGTCGGTTTGATAAATATGGACTTCCTGATCATCATAACCCCTATTATTTACCTTAATTACAATTGAATAAGTCTCTCCCTTTTGAGCAGTATTTTTATAAATCATTTTACCCAGTACTTGAATCCCGGCATTTACAAATAAAGGTAAAAGGCTTATCGTCAAAACTAAAACTAATATTCTTGCTGCTTTCATTACTCAACATTTAAAATTAAATTACTGCCTGCATTAATAAATCTGATGCTGTTTTGCCATTTATTTAAAACCAACTGTTTGGTAATTTAATTCCATATTCAGTCATTTTCACATGGAAAAACAGCATCAGATTTTTTATTTTAATCTGTATGATATACAATTATATACTGAATTCTTAAGGAGTTGCAATTATGGTATAAAGAACAGTAATATCATTAGATGAAGAAATAGATTCTGCATCAGCATACTCACCTGCGTCTATTCCCCATGTATAAGTTAGTTTATGCCCGGCGGTATTTCCTGTACCTGTCCAGCAACTTCCAATTGCAGTAATAATATCTTGTGCACTTTCTGTAAGCGATAATTGAGATGATGCAGTTCCAACATTTCCATCTCCTCCACTAGCATCAGCTGCGGCCAATACTTTTAGTGTAGTAAAAGTAGGCATTGTTCCTGTTCCGCCTAAGGTAGCGGTAATTTTATTGGTTGCTCCATTATCAATTATTGAAGTATAGTTAATCCAACTTAAATCAGTTGATACATCAGGAACAGCTTCCCCTGCTTCATCTGGTTTAATAAGATTTAAAGAGGGTGCAGTACCTTCTATATCCATAATTCTCATTGCATCAAGTTCGTAAGTGAATACATCACCTGCCTCATGTGTGTCTTGTGCCATTAAATTGGCCGAAATACCTACCATCATAACAACGGCAGAGAAAATTAAAACTATCTTTTTCATTGTAGTAAATTTTTTTGTTAAATTTTTTAATGTTTCTGCATATTAAATATTGCCACTCATTATCTTATAATGTATTAGCAATACGGATCGCTATGCTACTTACCTAATCTTGTTAGTTTGTTACGTTACATCGCTTGCCTTTCTTTTTTTTTAGTTAATAAATTAATTATGTTTCTGTAATTATTCATTTTACTAATTTTCCTATTTTTGTTTTTCAACATCATTTCCGGAAAAACCAAATGTGTTTTTTATTTCATCAACTCTATTAAAGAACTCATCAGCAATTAATTTATTCATTGCCTTTGTTTATTTGTAACAAATGAAATACATAAAAAGGAAACTAGCTGTAAGTAAAAAAATGAAAAGTCTGTAGGAAAAGTCTTATTTCATTGTAGGACACAATCCTACAAAAAAAAGATAAAAATGACAAGAAACCAGCATTGGCGGGCTTTTGAGCAGCCTACAATTCAATTTTGAAAGTTTTAATCTGAAATCAAATTGTTTTCCATACTTTATCTAACAAGCAATCTGCCCAAAACTTTCTTAATTCTGAAAAAAACAAAACCAATGAAAAAATCACTTTTTTTCTCCATCCTTTCCCAAGCCCAAAACTGAACAGAACCGGTGAATATTTCAAATATGGAAGACGGAAACAGATGGACTGATATTATAGTGGACAAAAACGTAACTATCCACATAAATTGGTTTCATGAACTGAAACCCACTTTCAATAAGATCTATTATTCATATTATGAGGATGACGGCCTAATATGGACGAAACCCGAATACATTTATTAGTACACAAAAAAACCACTTACAAATTTTACTCTGTAAGTGGCTGATTATTAAGTCGGAGTGACATGACTTGAACATGCGACCTCTTGACCCCCAGTCAAGTGCGCTACCAACTGCGCTACACCCCGATTTTCATTCGCAAAAATAATACAATTTGTAAAATATTTGTGATTTAAAATTTACAAATTACTGAAATTGAGGATTTATATTTGTGAAAATCATTAAACTTTTTTAGCATCCTATTTTCCCTGATCACCTTCTGCTTTATCCTCCCCTACTAACACCGGGCCGGCTTCCTGACAGGTTTTTAGTGATGGTCCTAACTCCTCCATCAGACTATGAAGATTATTTATTTCAATTGTATCGCCATTAAATTTGGCATCGATATATTTGGTAAACGAAAGCCTGAATTTGAAATTCTCATTCTTCTGTTTCCTAAGGGTTAAATCTGATCTTGTGTCAAGCATCTTTTTCTTAATCAGTCTCTCCTGGCAGTTAACCTCAGCATAAGCATAGGCATCGGCCTCCAGTTTTTGTTTCTCCAAATAACGCTGTTTTGCGTCGCCAGTAAGTGCCATACTTCCACATGAAGAAAACAATAAAGTACTAACAAAAATCATTAATAGGAATATTCTGTTCATAAATCTATATCTTCAATTATTTGAGTGACAAAAGTAATTAATTATTGGCTTGAGAATGTGTTCGAAGGTTCGATTGTTATGTCCTGTTTAGAAACAAGTACAAACATCATTGTGAGCGCAGCGCGGCAATCTCCCCATTTCAACAAAGTACAATTGAGATTGCTTCACCGCTATATAATGTTAGTTTCAGGCAAGATAAAGTATTGTTGGTGGTTTGTGATGACGTTTATGCTTACTACTCAGCCTGACCTTACTCCAACTCTCCATCTCTCCATTCCCAACCAAGACACAATGTCATTCAAAATACATCAAATCAATTTTGGCATTTTAATTGACAAACCCTATTTTTACAAAAAGAAAAATCACAAATAAATTTATATCATGGAAACTACCAAATGTTTGATTATTGGCTCAGGTCCTGCCGGATACACTGCTGCTATTTACGCTTCGCGCGCCGATCTTAAACCTATTGTTTACGAAGGAATGGAGCCCGGAGGACAACTAACTACAACTACAGAAGTTGACAACTTTCCTGGTTATCCTGAAGGAATAGATGGTCCGAAACTAATGGAAGACCTTAAAAACCAAGCCACAAGATTTGGAGCCGAATCGCGCTGGGGAATGGTTACCGACATTGACACAACAGCAAGACCTTTCAAAGTTAAAATTGACGATGGTACTGAATTATTGGCAGAAACTGTAATAATTTCTACAGGTGCAACAGCACAATACCTTGGATTAGAATCGGAAGAAAAGTTTAAAGGTGGTGGAGTTTCGGCCTGCGCTACATGCGATGGTTTTTTCTACAAAGGAAAACCAATTGCCGTAGTTGGGGGTGGCGACACTGCTGCTGAAGAAGCAACCTATCTGGCAAACCTAGCCAGCAAAGTTTATATGATTCACCGCCGCGATGAACTACGTGCATCAAAAGTAATGGCAAACAAGGTTTTAAATACACCAAATATCGAAATGCTTTGGGATAGCGAAGTAAAAGAAATTTTGGGTGTTGAACAAGGATTTACAAAAGCACTTAATGCAGCAATAATTGTAAACAAAAAAACCGGCGAAGAGAGAAAAATCGATATCGAGGGTTTCTTCGTTGCCATTGGTCATAAACCAAACACAAGTCTTTTTGAAGGAAAACTTGATATGGATGAGACTGGTTATTTGATTACCAAACCTGATTCAACTGCAACCAACGTTCCTGGTATTTTTGCTGCTGGCGATGTGCAGGACAAACATTTCCGTCAGGCAATTACTGCAGCTGGAACTGGTGCTATGGCAGCCATTGAGGCTGAAAGGTTTTTAGGAGAATAAGAACTAAAATATTGGAGTTTTGGAGTGATGGATTTCTGGAAGTTTACAGAAAGTCATTGCTCCTTTTTTTTTATTTTTTGTTTTTATTTCGAAGTATTAAACTAATACTATTTTCTGAAAGTAATTTCATCTGCTCAATAGCAATTTCATTTAGTTTCTTTAATCTCTCAGTTTGGCTAATATTCTCTTTAATAAAAAGTGCATTCAAATTTTCAAGATTTACCAAACAAACTAACTGAGAAACATTTGCAGAATCTCGCATATTTCCTTTTTCCTTAGTATTTTCTTCCCGCCATTGTTTAGCAGTTTTTCCAAAAAGTGCAATATTTAAAACATCTGCTTCTGAAGCATAAACAAAACTAATCTGTTTTTTACTTAATTTATGAGGTATTAAACTTCCTTTTATTGCATCTGTATGTATCCGATAATTTATTTTGGTAAGGTTACGTTTTATATCCCATTCTAATTCTTTTGTTTCATCATTTTTTAATCTTTGAAACTCTTTAATCATGTAAAACTTAAACTCTACCGACACCCACGATGCAAACTCTAAAGCAATATCAATATGAGCAAAGGTCCCTCCATATCTGCCAGATTTAGACTGTAATCCAATAGCATTTGTTGTATTTATCCATTTTTTTTGGAGATAGAACAAAATGATTAAACCCCGCTTCTTTTCTAAACTGGTCGAATTCGACCAGTTTAAAATCTAAGTTATGTAGTTTTTCCCATAAGCCCAATAATTCAATAGTATTTTTACTACGTAACCAGTTTTTTACAATATCAGCAGGTGCCTCAGGGTTTTTGTATTTAGCAATATCGGTAATACAAACAAAATCTTCTTTATTCATTTTAATAACTGAAATTTCCCTGCCTATTACTTCTATTTTTTTCATCGCTAACTGTATTAACAACTCAATAATCTGATAACTATTTATTTACTACTCACAACATATTCGCATCTCTCATTCATACTTCAAAAATACAAAAACAATAAAAAAACTACCTATCTTTAACCTTTTAATTGAATCTCTCTTTTATGGCAATGGACAATCGTGCGACAATAATTATAAAAGCATCATGGGTTGCTATATTTGGTAATGCAGTTTTGTCGGTACTAAAAATTGTTGTGGGCTTGTTTTCGGGCAGCATCGCCGTTGTGGCCGATGGTATTGACTCAGCAAGTGATATTGTTACATCCTTAATTACTCTCATTACTGCCCACATAATTTCGCGACCACCCGATACAAAATTTGCTTACGGTTATGGCAAGGCCGATACTGTTGCAGCCAAAGTACTCGCTTTTATTATATTTTTTGCCGGAGCCCAACTGGCACTCTCAACTATTAACAAACTACTTTATCCGGTAGAAAGGGATTTACCAAATAGTATTGCTGTTTACATTATAATAATTTCCATTATTGGGAAATACCTTCTTGCATGGTATCTAAGCAAAAAGGGTAAACAAACTGATAGTTCAATGCTAATGGCAAATGCCAGAAACATGAAGAATGACGTTGTTATTTCTGTAAGTGTTCTAATCGGGCTGGGTTTTACCTTCTGGTTTAAACTACCAATTATTGATGTAATCACTGCTATGCTGGTAAGTTTTTATATAATGTTTGTTGCATTTAAAATATTTATGGAAACCAATCGCGACCTGATGGATGGAATAAATGACACTGGTATTTATAAAACCATTATTGAAATAGTTAAATCAGTTGAAGGTGCTTCAAACCCACACCGCATTAGGGTTAGAAAAATGGCAAACCTTTACATTATTGCCCTCGACATGGAAGTTGATGGAAACTTAAGCCTTAGCGAAGCACATAAAATCAGCAAAAAAGTTGAATTGCTGGTTAAACACGAAATACCCAACATTTACGATATCCTGATACATGTTGACCCAAAAGGAATTAAGGAAGAAGAAGTTTACGGTGTTTCGGAAAAGGACTTGGAATAAGATTCGATTGTTCTATTGTTCGATTGTTGTAATGCTTATTTAATTTGCAATTTCAAACACAATCTATTAGGCAAAATATCCAAATTTTATTTGCTGATAAATTGTAGCAGGTCTTTTTACTTTTTCACTAAAAATATACTTTTCCTTTCCTATATTTGCATCGAAAATAAATTATAAACCATTGGCATTATGAT
>JAOZNY010000047.1:1610-4955 GCA_029933565.1 Bacteroidales bacterium | reverse complement strand
TTTTCCTTTCCTATATTTGCATCGAAAATAAATTATAAACCATTGGCATTATGATTTCCTTCTTCCACCTAAAAAGCAAATATTTTTTCCTTGTTAAATCCGAATCTGCTCTAATAAAAGATGAGGTTGAGAAACTAAAATGGCTATTCGGCGAAGCCGAAAAAATAAACGAAAATGAAATAAAATCATTTTTCGTTGGTCCGCGAAAAGAGATGATTACCCCCTGGAGTACAAATGCAGTTGAAATTTGCATGAATATGGGTATTGAGGGAATTGAAAGAATTGAGGAATTCACAAAAGTGGAATCAGAAAGTGCTCATTTTGACCCAATGCTCCAGCAACTTTATATGTCAGTTGACCAGACTACTTTTGATATTCCTACTGAAGTAGAACAAGTTAGGCAAATTGACGACATTGCTTCCTACAATAAAGAAGAGGGCCTGGCAATGAGTCCCGACGAAGTGGATTATCTTAATTCGGTTAGTGAAAAGCTTGGGCGTAAACTTACCGATTCGGAGATTTATGGTTTTGCCCAAATCAACTCAGAGCATTGCCGACATAAAATATTTAATGGTAGTTTTATAATCGATGGTAAGGAAATGAAAGAAAGTTTGTTTGCCCTGATTAAAAAAACATCGAAAGTAACTCCCGGAAAACTTGTTTCGGCTTACAAAGACAATGTTGCATTTATTGTTGGCCCAACAGTAGAACAATTTGCTCCAAATACTCAAAATAAATCCGATTTTTTTAAGATAACCGACATTGAAACAGTTTTGTCGCTTAAAGCAGAAACACATAATTTTCCAACTACTGTGGAACCATTTAATGGTGCGTCCACAGGCTCAGGAGGTGAAATACGCGACCGACTGGCAGGTGGCAAGGGTAGTTTGCCTTTGGCCGGAACTGCTGTTTACATGACTTCGTACACACGCAAAAGCCAAAGCCGCGACTGGGAACAAAATATTGACGCCAGAAAATGGCTGTATCAGTCACCCGAAGAAATCTTAATAAAAGCATCAAATGGGGCTTCCGACTTTGGAAACAAATTTGGACAACCTTTAATTAATGGCAGCCTGCTTACATTTGAACATCAGGAAAATGAAAAAACCTTTGGTTACGACAAAGTGATAATGCTTGCCGGTGGTATTGGTTTTGCCAAAAAAGAAGATGCTCTTAAGGCAACACCTGAAGCAGGAGATATTATTGTAGTACTAGGTGGCGACAACTACCGGATTGGAATGGGTGGTGGAGCCGTTAGTTCTGTTGCAACTGGGGAATACGGAAATGACATTGAACTTAACGCCGTGCAAAGGGCAAACCCCGAAATGCAAAAGCGCGTAATGAATGCCATTAGGGCAATGGTGGAAACTAAAAAGAATCCCATTGTTTCTATCCACGACCATGGCGCAGGCGGACACCTCAACAGCCTTTCGGAACTTGTTGAAGACACAGGTGCTGTAATCAAAGTAGGTAAGTTGCCAGTGGGCGATCCCACTCTCTCAATAAAAGAGATTCTAGGTAATGAATCGCAGGAACGCATGGGCCTTGTTCTGAAACAAAAGGATTACAAAACTCTGGAAGAAATTTCACTTCGTGAAAGATCACCAATTTATAAAGTTGGGGAAGTAAAGGATAATCAAAAATTTGTAATTGAAGCAAACGACGACAGTTGTCCGGTGGACCTCAAATTGGAACATCTATTTGGCAAACCACCAAAAACTGTTTTAACTGATAATACATCAAAACCAAAATTTGAAGAAATAACTTACGATGCTGGCAAGTTTACCAACTACCTGAACGATGTACTTCAACTTGAAGCGGTGGCCTGCAAAGATTGGCTTACCAATAAAGTTGACCGCTCAGTAACAGGAAAAGTAGCCATGCAACAATGCACTGGTCCTATTCAATTACCTCTGAATAACCTTGGCATAATGGCCCTTGATTATCAAGGCGAAAAAGGAATTGCCACCGCAATTGGTCACTCACCTGCATCTGCGTTAATTAACCCTGAAGCAGGCTCAAGGCTGGCAATTGCAGAATCGCTCACCAATCTTGTTTGGGCTCCAATCGATGGGCAACTTGCAGGTGTTTCGCTTAGCGCAAACTGGATGTGGCCCGCAAAAAATGAAGGTGAAAATGCAAGACTTTATAATGCAGTAAAAGCAGTAAGTGAATTTGCCATTGAACTGGGAATTAACATCCCAACAGGAAAAGACTCACTTTCGATGACGCAGAAATATCCTGACGGGAATGTGGTTTATGCGCCTGGAACAGTTATTATTTCAGCAGTTGGCGAAGTTGACAATATTAAAAATGCAATAAGCCCAAGATTAAAACCGATAATTGGTAGTACATTAGTTTATATCGATTTCTCGAACTACAGATTTGAATTGGGAGGCAGTAGTTTTGCGCAAACATTAAATAAACTTGGAAATAATACTCCTGATATTCCCGATGCAAAATACTTCGCAAAAGCGTTTAACACAATTCAAAAACTTATAACAGAAAACAAAATACTTTCCGGTCACGATATTTCGTCGGGAGGGATGATTACTACTCTTTTGGAAATGAACTTTCCAAATGTAGATTTTGGAATGAAAATCAATCTGGATAATTTTGCAGAAGCCGATATTATTAAACTACTATTTAACGAAAATCCCGGAGTAATAATTCAGGTTGAAGACATGGACTTGGTGAAAAAACAATTATGGGACAATAGTTTGAATTTCCGTGTTTTAGGCACTGTTGAAGAAAAACGGGCCATTTCAATAACTCACAACAATAAACAAACTGTACTCGACATCAACAGACTTAGGGATATTTGGTATGAGAGTTCATATATGTTAGACATCAATCAAACGGGGGTTGAACATGCACATTGCAGGTATAAAAACTACCAGCGTCAAGATCTTAAATTCAGTTTCCCTTCACACTTTAGTGGCAAAGCAAAAGACCTGGGAATTAAACTGAAACGTAAAAGACCTAGCGGGATAAAGGCTGCCATTATCAGAGAAAAGGGCGTTAATGGTGATCGAGAAATGGCTTATGCCATGTATCTTGCTGGATTTGATGTAAAAGATGTACACATGACCGATCTGATAAATGGTCGGGAAGATCTTTCTGATATTAATTTCATTGTATTCGTTGGTGGCTTTAGCAATTCCGATGTTCTTGGCTCAGCCAAGGGATGGGCCGGAGCATTTCTTTACAATAAGAAAGCTAAAAAAACACTTGATAATTTTTATTCAAGAAAAGATACTCTAAGTCTTGGAGTTTGCAATGGATGTCAGTTGATGCTTGAGTTGGGATTGATTTACCCTGAGCATCCTGAAAAACCAAAAATGC
>JAOZNY010000047.1:0-1510 GCA_029933565.1 Bacteroidales bacterium | reverse complement strand
TGGTTGCTGGTTAACATTTTGCTAAAAGAACCAATTGCTAAAAGAAAATTAATGATTAACTTTGCATTATGTTACGATTTAATGAATATATTGAGATTAATACAGAAAAGAGATTTGGGAAACCTATCATTAAAGGGACAAGAATATCAGTTTATGATGTTTTGTCATGGCTATCAAATGGAATGACTCGTAAAGATATAATTCATGACTATCCTGAATTGACAGAAAATCAAATAAATGCTTGCTTATCATTTGCTGCAAAAAAGGAACAGGGACAATTGTATGCTTCATGAAACTGCTTTTTGACTGAAGATTATGGTTGCCTTGAAATTATTGAATAAAAAAACCAACAAACTAATATCCAATAGCCTTACTAACTTCCTTATTTCGGGGCTTTTTGCAATAGATAAATTCCAATAAAAAGATAAATAGTATTTGGTATCCATGCGGCAATTAATGGAGATAAGCCACCGTAGACTGAAAAAACTGTTGAAAACTGCATGAACATAATGTAAGTAAACGTAAGAGCAATACCTATACCTAGATGCAGTCCTATTCCTCCTCTCACTTTTCTACTCGACAGGGCTACACCAATAAAAGTTAAAATAATAATAGCCACCGGTCCCGACATTCGCTTATGCTTTTCAATCTCATATTTTCTGTAAACAATTGAGCCTTTTTGCTTTTCTCTCTTTATAAATGCATTCAACTCAAAAAAGTTCATTTCTTCAAACCTCTCTTTAATTTTATACAAATCGGTAGTTTTAAGGTTAATAGTAGTATCTTTTTCTTTTCCTTGCTCTACTGTTTGTACACCAAGGCTATCAATTATTCTAATGTAATAATTTTTAAGATGCCACTTCTGCTTCGATTCATCCCAATTAATCCTATCGGCCATTACTTTGTATTTAAGCAACTGCCCATCAAGTTCTTCCAAAGAGAATTTTTGTCCCATACCCTTGCTGCTATTAAAACTTTCAACATAAACAAAGGTGTTGGGTTTTATCTGAATATGAATATGCTTATCGTTGTCCTTATTTAGTTTTTCCATGTAAGTTCCCTTAAAAACCCTTCTCACCTGATTGGTTTTAGGAATAAGGAAATTACCCAAATACAAAGATATTAATGTTAAAATAAGTGCCGACATCAAATAGGGAAGCAATAAACGCCTGAAACTAATCCCACTACTTAAAATTGCTATTATTTCTGTATCACCTGCTAACTTTGAAGTAAATAATATTACCGAAATAAATGTAAAAAGGTAAATAAAAAGATTGATGAAATAAGGAATAAAATTTATGTAATAGTCAACTACTATTGCCCCAAAAGGAGCATCATTTTCAATAAAACTATCCAGGTTCTCCGAAACATCGAAAACAATTACAATTACAATCAGCAAACTAATGGCATAGAAGAATGTGCCTAGAAATTTTTTGATAATATAAATGTCGATTATTTTCATTTTCTTTTGTTACTGTGGCTTCTACTGCTGTGGCTTCTGTTGTTGCTA
>JAOZNY010000226.1 GCA_029933565.1 Bacteroidales bacterium | reverse complement strand
CGTTATGTAATTGTTGTTACATCACTTTCAAAGGATTTCCTTCCTGCCACATGGGCAACCTACACACCAACCATAACTGAGATTTCAATATTTATTGGAACTATCGGTTTATTCCTTCTTGGAGTCCTAATGTTCTTCAGGTTTGTACCAACAATTGCCATAAGCGAGGTTAAAGGTGTATTAAAAGAAACTACAACACATAAATCATTTACCGATGAGGACTAATATTATAGGAATATACGAAGATGATGAGGTCCTGCTAAAAGCAGTTGACAAACTTCAGGAAAATGGAGTGAAGGTTGCAGATGTTATGTCGCCCTTTCCCATCCATGGCATATTCGAAAGGCTGAACTTAACAACCCGAATGCCTTTGGCAACTTTCCTTTATGGAGCATTTGGTACCATTTCGGTATTTGCTTTCCTTTATTGGACATCGGTGGTCAGTTATCCTTTAAAGTTTGGTGGAAAACCACTTAACACACTTTCCTTCATAATTATCATGTTTGTACTAACCATTTTTGTGGGAACATTTTTTACATTCATGACTTACTTTATTAGGGAAAAAATGTATCCTGGCAAAGAGGTAGAACTACCTGTACCGGAAACAACAAATGATAAATTTGTTATCGTTGTTAACAAAACTGAGGAAATGACTAATGCTGACATTAATAATATCAACAAACTGATGAAAGAATCAGGTGCAATTGAGATTATAGAATCTGATGTAAATTATAATTCGTAAAAACAGGGAAAATGAAATATACTAAATTTTTAATTTTATTACTGATTCCTTTGTTCTTCGCATCATGCGATAAAGATAAGAACAATCCAGGCTATGCGTATATGGGAGAATTTGATATGTACTATTCAAAACCATACAAAGCATATACTCCCAATCCTGTTTTTGCCAGCGGCATTACCAACCAACTTCCACCCGAAGGTTCAATTGCAAGAGGCAAAATGCCATTTCCTTATAAAGGAAGTACAGTTGCAGATAGGGCAGTTAATCAATCGCTTGCAGGCCAGGAGTTGATTAATCCCCTTGCAGTTAGTGATGAAGTTTTAACAGAGGGAAAAGAAGACTTCAGGATTTTCTGTTCAAGTTGCCATGGCCTTGAAGGCAAAGGTGATGGTCATCTTTATACCAGCAAATTATTTCCTGCTAAGCCAACATCTTTGGTTGAGAGTTATGTACAAAACAAACCCGATGGTGAAATCTACTACGTAATTACCAAAGGATCTATTTCTGGCCTTATGGGCCCACATGGAAACATGATTCCCTCTGATGATAGATGGAGTATAATTCACTATTTAAGGGAACTTGCCAAATAATTTATTTATAGAAAAAATATTATCTCATGGATTTAGATATAAAATATAAAGTAGGCGGGACATTCAGGATTGCTACAATTTTAATGGTTTTAATTGGGATTATCGCAATTGTTATGGGTTTCATGTCTGGCGAAACTGACCGCACATGGGCAAACCTGCTATTAAACAATTTCTATTTTCTTTCACTGGCAATTGGTGCAACATTTTGGATGACAATGAGTGCAATTACACAAGCGGGGTGGTCAACAGCCTATCTGCGCATTCCGCAGGCAATGAGCATGTGGCTGGTAATTTCCTTTGTATTGTGGTTTTTTATGTTTTTTGGTATTCACGACCTTTACCACTGGACACATCCTGATGCTGTTGCACACGATCCAATTCTAATGCATAAATCAGGTTATTTAAATGTACCTTTCTTTACAATTAGATTTGTGATTTTCTTTGCTTTGTGGATATTACTTACGTTTCTTTTGAGAAATATGTCGATAAAACAGGATACCGCAGCCGAAGGTGAAAATGTTAGATTATTTGAAAAATTTGAGTTTACATCCAAAATAACAATCTTTGTTTTGGCATTTTCTTTCTCACTTTTTGCCATCGACTGGCTAATGTCGCTCGACCCTCACTGGTATAGCACCATTTATGCATTTAAGAAGTTTGTTTCGGCTTTCCTTCATGGTACAGCAATAATTACAGCAATTGCAGTTTTGCTTCACATGAATGGTTATTTACCAATGTTAACAAAATCGCATAAGGCCGACTTTTCGCGTTATATTTTTGCACTCAGTATTATCTGGGGATATATGTGGCTTTCACAATATCTACTAATATGGTATGCAAATATTCCTGAAGAAACAATTTACTATGTGCCTAGGATTATGAGTGACTATAAAGAGTTTTTCTACGCTGAACTTATTCTTAATTGGCTAATTCCATTTCTTTTCTTAATGTGGAATCGTGTTGGTAAAACTAACTGGGGACTTCTTACTATTACGGCTGTTTTAATAATTGGACAATGGGTAGAACTTTATATGTCGATAATGCCAGGTACTGTTGATTCACATAGCATTTCTTACATTGAAATTGGAAGTTTTATTGGCTACTTTGGATTGTTTGCACTTGTAATTGCTACAGTACTTAGCAAGGCTAATCTTATTCCAAAACATCATCCTTATCTAATGGAAAGTTTACACGACGATCATTAGTATATTTTTGAACCAATAATTATTTTATATATAACCCGCTTTGGACAATGTTCATAGCGGGTTTTTTTGTTAAAAAAAAAACATATCTATTAATGATATATATCATAATATTTATTATAATTGCACATGGTAAGTAACACTCTAGTTTATAATCAATCTAAGATAAATTTAATTTATTTTAGTCTTGTAGTTTATTTACTTATTTAAGAATTACGTTACTTAAATGCATTAAATTGAAAAAATATATTAAACCAATAATTATATTCTAAATCTAATTCAAATTTTATGATGTTATTTACAAGAAGAATTCTTGTGTTGAGTTTGGCCATTTTAATGTTTGGGGTAATTCCTCAAACCTCAAATGCCCAGCAAACACTGAATGATGTAAAAGAAGAACGTGGTCTTACTGACTCTGACGTTCTAGCTGCCACTAAGACATTTATGCCACGTGGCGGACGTGACGAATACTTTGGTTTCGTGGGAACCGGTAACTCCGGCACCATGGCAGTTTATGGTATTCCATCAATGCGTATTTATAAATACGTTGGTGTATTCTCACCTGAACCATGGCAAGGCTATGGCTTCGATGACGAAAGTACACTTATGCTAAAAAAAGGATCGTTAGATAATCGCCTCTATAAATATGGTGATATGCGTTATCCAGCTTTAGCAGAAACTAATGGTAAATACAATGGAATGTATTTATTCTATTCTGATGGTGCAAACTCAAGAATCGCCCTCCTGGGATTAGATGACTTTGAGACAAAACAAGTTTTACAGCACCCATTGTTTATTAATGCATATCCCGGTGTTGCAGTTACAGAGAACACTGAATATGTAATTCAAACAAGTCAGTACCCTACCCCTTGGGATGGAATGGAAGCTGATGCAGAAAATGATTTTGATAGTAAATTTAAATCTGGTGTAACTTTCTGGAAATTTGTTGATACTGAAAGCAAATCAGGTACTGGTCACCACATTGGCCGTATGATTAAAGAAGAGTCATTCACACTAGAACTACCTCCATACTCCCTCGATTATTTCGATGCTGGCAGAATGGGATCACATGGCTATGTAGTTGGTCTTGCAAGCAAAGGCGGACAAAACTATGTTTATGTAGTAGATTTTAAGATTATTGAAACTTTGGGCACTAAAATGGTAAATAATTTTGCTGTTGTTAGCCTTGATGATGCTCTTGCTGCTAATGCTGTTGCAATGATTAAACTTCCTGCCGCAGCACAAAACGTAAAGGTAAATCCTGATGGAAAATATTTTTTAACTGCGGGTGATGAATCATTTGTATTCGACTTTGCAAAAGTTAAAGATGCTTTTGCCAACAAAACATATTCAGCTGAAGCCGATGGCGGAATACCTGTTATAGATACCGATGCCGTTAAACATGGTTCAATAAAACTTGGAAATGGTATAATGGATGTTGTTTTTGAATATCGTCCTAATGTTGTTTATTCATCAGCATTTAACGACAAGAAAATAATTCGCTGGAATTATAAAACAATGAAAATAGAAGATGAACTTACTTTATCATTCAAACCTGGTCAATTAATGATACCTCAGGGAGCATCTGCTGAGCCACATTCAAACTACCTAACAGTAGTTGACAAAGAAGGTTTATACGATAATTTTGCTGACATAGGACCAGTAAGACCAAGTTTTCTGCACCTTATTGACATCTCAACAGATGATATGCTTGACATTTATACCATGAGTATTCCACAAGCAAACCTCTACGGTTCTGTTGCTGTTGTGAGAACAACAATTAAACCTATTATCCGCTACCCACTTGGAACAAATACACGTACAGGTGAAATTTCACTTTATAAAACTGTAGCCGGACAGGAAAAAATTGAAAGAGAAGGAAACAGGGTTCATATTTTTGGTACCATGATCCGTTCACATATTGTTCCTGAAATTGTTGAGGTTAACGAAGGTGATGTAGTTACTTTCCACCTTACAAACCTTGAACGTGCAGAAG
>JAOZNY010000225.1 GCA_029933565.1 Bacteroidales bacterium | reverse complement strand
GAATTTATGGGGATGTGAGGTTTGTTCTTTGGTTGCTATGATTTTAGTGGTTTCTATGGCTTCTACAAAAGAAGCAACAGCTGCAATAGCCACAACAGAAGCAACAGAAGCAACAGCAATTCTATTCGTAGCGTAATGCCGTTGCCGGTGAAATACGTGTGATATAGTAACTAGGACCAATCAGCATTAAAATGCTAACCAGAAATGTTCCCAAATTTAAATAAATAAAATAATCAAAATGCAATTCAACGGGCACGTAATCAACATAATATGATTCTGCTGACAGTTTGAATAATTGGAAGTTCAATTGTATAAAATAAAATGTCAATCCAATAACGTTGCCCCACAGCATTCCACGACCGATAATATAGGTAGCTTTGTAAAGAAAGATCTTTCGTATGCTTGTACTATTCGCACCAAGCGACTTCAAAACACCAATCATATTTGTTCTTTCCATAATTACAATAAACAGAGTTGAGACCATTGTAATGCCAGCAACTAATACCATTAAAACCAGCACTACTGCTACATTCATGTCTAACAAGTCAAGCCAGTTGTATATTTGAGGGTATTCTTGCTTAACAGTAATTACCTGAAGATCGTAAGGAATAGCACTGTATAATCCCATGGCCGTTTCATTGAGTTTGTCAATATCCTCACAAAACAGTTCAATGCTACCTACCTGATTCTCAGTCCAGCCATTAAGTTTTTGAATATGCCTTAAATCACCAATAATATATCTGGCATCAAATTCTTCCAGACTTGTGTTGTAAATTCCTTTAACATTAAACTTCCTGCCTCTGGGCTGAGAATTATCACCACTTATAAACCAAATTCTTAAATCATCTCCCAGTCCAATTTTTAATTTTCGTGAAAGTTGTGATGAAATAACAACCTCATTGCTTTTTTCAGTAAGGTCTGGAAAACTACCTTCAAGCAGACTCTCCTTAATAAAACTGTCGTCAAACTCTTTATCAACTCCCTTGAAAACTACACCTTGTATTTGCTCATCAGTTTTCAGTACACCTGCTTTCTTGGCACTTAGGTTTAATCCAGAAATATTATTACTGTTTTTTAATTTCAAGATCAAGTCATCGTCAAGGTTAACTGCCTGTTCTTCCATCGATTGATTATTGTCGAAGGGAACTATTTTAATATGACTTGAAAAACCTGTTACTTTAGTACTAATTGTATTTTTAAAACCCACTACAATTGCAACGGCTATCAGCATAACTGCCAATCCTAGGGCAATACTAATTATTGAAACCCTAATTACGGGTTTAGAAAAAGTTTCATCTCCCTTTCCGGTCTGCTTTAAGCGATTTGCTATGAAGTATTCTAAATTCAATATCTTTGGACATATTTAAAACTGTTGCGAAATTAAGAAATCCCGGTTAAAATGAAGTCATTAAATGTAACTTGGTTTATTATATTAATAGTTTGTAGTTCACAATTAGTAGCGCAAACGCCAAAACTAGTTGATTACGATAAAATTGTAACAGGTGCCATGCAATTTGCTAAATATGAACAATTGCTAAAAAGCAAAAATGTTGCAGTAGTTGCAAACCAATCATCAACCATTGGCAATCAACATCTAATTGATTTCCTTCTTGAAAAGGAAGTTAATATTTCTATTGTATTCAGTCCTGAACATGGCTTTAGAGGTACAGCCTCAGCAGGAGAAAAAGTTGATAGTGAAACAGATTCTAAAACCGGGATTTCAATAATTTCACTTTACGGAAATCACAAAAAGCCCACCTCAACAGACATGGAAAATATTGATGTTGTAGTATTCGACCTTCAGGATGTGGGTGTTAGATTCTATACTTACATTTCTACATTAACTTACGTAATGGAGGCCTGCGCCGAAAACGATATTCCTGTTATCATTCTAGACCGTCCAAACCCAAATGGATTTTATGTTGATGGACCTGTGCTTGAGCCCAAATACAAATCATTTGTTGGCTTGCACCCTGTGCCGGTAGTTTACGGAATGACAATTGGCGAATATGGAAAAATGGTAAATGGTGAGCAGTGGCTCGAAGGAGAAATAAAGTGTAGTTTAACAGTGATCTCACTTCAAAATTACAAAAGAAACATGATTGTTAAACTCCCCACCCCTCCCTCCCCTAACCTACCCAACTGGCAATCGGTTTACCTTTATCCTTCACTCTGTTTTTTTGAAGGAACAATTGTTAGCGTTGGTCGTGGCACAGACTTTCCATTTCAGATTTATGGTCATCCTGATTTTTTGCAAGGAAGTTATGCATTTACGCCACAGACCAAGCAGGGAGCAAAATACCCTAAGTTAGAGGGAGAACACTGCTACGGACAAAGCCTGGTTGGCTATGCTGATAATTATGAAAATAACACGGAAGGGCTGAATTTAGTTTGGTTAATTGAATCGTACAAAATTCTAAGTGAGGCCAATCCTGACTTTTTTATAAAATACTTCAATACCCTTGCAGGCAACAACAAACTGAAAGAACAAATTGAAATGGGATTGACTGAAGAACTGATAAAACAATCGTGGGAAACAGACCTAGACAAGTTTAAAGTAATAAGAAATAAATACTTAATCTACAAATAATATGCTTGAACTGTGGACAACTGACGCCATCTGGATTAGCGTGGCATTTGTTTTGGGCTTTGCTGCCAAAAAGATAAATTTACCACCTTTGATAGGATATCTTGCAGGTGGTTTTCTGCTCAACTTCTTAGGTATAACAGAGGGTGGTATGGCTTTGAACGTAGTTGCCGATTTGGGTGTTATGTTACTACTATTTACCATTGGATTAAAACTCGACATAAAATCACTTTTATCAAAAGAAATATGGCTAACAGCAGGACTTCACATGATTTTAAGTGTTTTGGCTTTAGGCACAGTTGTCTTCCTGATTTCCTTTTTTGCCATTGCCGAACTAAGCTCCATGGACTGGAAAAGTTCAATGCTAATTGGATTTGCACTTAGTTTTTCCAGTACGGTTTTTGCCGTAAAAGTTTTGGAAGAAAGGGGCGAGATGTCTTCCTTTCATGGCAAAATTTCAATTGGCATATTAGTTATGCAGGATATTATTGCAGTAGCCTTTCTTTCAGTCTCAAAAGGCACAATGCCAAACATTTGGGCGTTAGGACTTCCTCTGTATTTATACCTTGTAAGGTTATTATTTATTTGGCTTTTAAAATATATTGATAAGGGCGAACTTCTAACATTATTTGGTTTTCTGACTGCTTTTGTTGCCGGAGCATATGTTTTTGAACTAGTTGGCTTAAAACCCGACTTAGGAGCTCTAATTCTTGGCATACTTCTGGGGACACATTCCCGTTCGAAAGAACTGGCAAAACAGATGCTTAGTTTTAAGGATTTCTTCCTTATAGCTTTCTTCTTGGATATTGGCTTGCTTGCTTTACCAAATATAAACGATATTGCCATCGCACTGATTCTAATACTTTTCATTCCCATAAAGGGGTATTTATTCATGTTTATTCTAACCAAACTTAACCTCAGGGCAAGAACTGCCTGGCATTCAACTTTGAGTTTAGCAAACTACAGTGAGTTTGGTTTGATTATCGCCATAGTAGGAATGAAAATGGGCTTGCTTACTGAACAATGGATGATCATTTTAGCCCTTGCTCTTTCATTTTCATACCTACTCGCTTCGCCGGCAAACCGAAAGGCCCATCAATTATTTGAAAAATATGCTAAATACTTAACAAAACTAAATACTAAACATGACCATCCCGACGACCAACCAGTTGATATTGGTAATGCAGAAGTAGTTATTTGTGGGATGGGACATATTGGAAAAGCGGCTTACCACCAACTCACAAAAGAATATGAGGATAGAGTAATTGGAATTGATTATAACAAAAACGTAGTAGAAAAATTTAAGCAATCGAATAAAAATATTGTATGGGGGGACACTACTGACAGTAACTTTTGGAGAGATGTAAAAATGCCAGACGTTAAATTTGTTTTGATAACAATGAATGATCACGCATCGAACATGAACAGTGCAATGGCACTAAGCAAATGTAAAAGAAAACACTTTAATGTATCGGCACCGGGTCACAACCTTGAGGAAATTGAAGAACTGAAACATGCTGGCGTTGAGTTTGTTTATAATTACTACAGTCGTGCCGGAGCAGAGTTTGCAAATAGTTTTATGCATTTTGCTGAAAACAGAAATAGGGAGAGGAAAGAGAATGTTTAATTGGTTATTAGTTGTTGGCTAATAAAAAAAAGGAGATAAACCCAAATCATTCCCCAATCCAACTTCATCACTTTTAGTTTCTTCCCTGATAGTATTTCATGATAAAAAAATCATATTCAGAGTAGGGGTCGATTAAGGAGGCAGCAGAGACAATATTCCTCCTGGCTGATACAATAAAAGCATTCACCACAAAAAATAAATGCAACAATAATCAGTTTGACTATAATTTTTCAATTATTTTTGAAAGCAAAACAAAAATTAATTAGAATGAAAAAGTTATCAGTTTTAGTAGTGCTTATGGGAATTATCGTTTTTTTTGTG
>JAOZNY010000224.1 GCA_029933565.1 Bacteroidales bacterium | reverse complement strand
TAGGCTCCGAACCTCTGAATTTTACGTATAAATCCATTGATGGCTCGGTATTGCCCCTTGAATAAATATTATTCCTTAGCGATAAAGCAGTTTCAGCATCAAAAAGACCTTTTTCCTTAAACACACTAAATGCATCGGCATCCAGCACTTGTGCCCATTGGTAACTGTAATATCCTGCCGAATAGCCACCTGCAAAGATATGGCTGAAATACGGGCTTCTGTATCTAACAACTATTTCAGGAATCATATTTATTTTAGCCATAACATCATTTTCAAATTCTATGGCATCGCGTTCAACAGTATCGTTTATGGTATTCCAATACATATCTAATAAAGCCGCTGCTGTGTATTCAACAACAACAAAACCATTATTAAATAAATTACTTTTATTAAATTTCTGTATTAATTTATCGGGAATAACTTCGCCGGTTTTGTAATGCTTTGCATACATCCGTAGCACTTCAGGGTCGGTGGAAAAGTTTTCCATAAACTGAGAAGGAAACTCCACAAAATCACGGGTAACGGAAGTTCCTGACAGTTTTTCGTATTTGCAATTTGAAAGTAGTCCGTGCAAGGCATGCCCAAATTCGTGGAAAGTAGTTTCAACTTCATCAATTGATAATAATGCCGGTTTACCACTCGAAGGCTCAGTGAAATTAAAGTTGGTAGTTATCACCGGGCTTACTCCTTGTGACTGTTTGCGGTAAGCATCCATCCAAGCACCTCCACTTTTGCTGGCACGTGGAAACCAGTCCATATAAAGTATTCCTAAATGAGAATCGTCAGCATTTAAAACCTCAAATACCTGCACATCCTGTTGGTAAACGGGAATGTCGTGTCGTTCAACAAACTTAAGTCCGAATAGATTAGTAGCTACCATAAAAGCACCATCTCTAACTTGAGTTAACTCAAAATAGGGGCGTAGCATTTCTTCATCAAGATTATATTTTTCAGAGCGCAGTTTTTCAGAATAATACCACCAATCCCAATGTTCAAGTTTGAAGTTGCCACCTTCGCTGTCGATTAGTTTTTGAAGTTCAAGGGCTTCGGCTTTTGCAATTGGCAGAGCAGCATCCCAAACTTTATTGGTAAACTCAAAAACCTTTTCAGGAGTCTTGGCCATATTTTTATCTAAAACATATCCGGCATAATTTTTAAACCCAAATAAATGTGCTTTTTGTGCGCTAAGCGATGCAATCTTTGTCAATATTTTTTTGTTGTCAAATTCGTTATTGTTGTCGCCACGCATTATGTAAGCAGTGTGTAACTTTTTACGCAGGTCTCTGTTGTCGGCATAAGTTAGAAATGGGAGCATGCTTGGCTTGTGAGTTGTAAAAACCCATTTGTTTTCCAGCCCATTTTCTTTTGCCGTTTTTTTTGCTTTAATAACCACAGATTCAGGAAGCCCTGAGAGATCCTCTTTATTGTCAATTATCAATTTGAAATTATTGGTTTCGGCCAAAACATTGTTATCAAATTTTAATTTTAAAACGGCCATTTCACCATTTATCTTTCTCAGTTTATCTTGATTTTCGAGGCTGAGGTTTGCGCCACCACGTTCAAAATCTTTAAAAGTAACCTCGAGTAACCTTTGTTGTTCAGGACTCAGCTTAATATTTTCTTTATCCTCATAAACAACTTTTACACGCTTAAATAATTCCGCATTTAGCGAAATATCGTCGAAATGTTTTGATAATAGGGGTGCAACTGTCTGGGCAATTTCCTGCATTTTATCATTGGTTAGTGAAGCGTTAAGATTATTAAAAACGCTACTTACCTGGTTAAGCAGTTTGCCGCTCATAGCAAGTTTTTCAATGGTATTCTCAAAACTTGGAGATTCGGAATTGTTTACTATTGCATCAATTTCTGAACTATGCATTTTCATTGCCTCCTCATAGGCAGGAACAAAATGTTCAACTTTAATTTCTTCAAATGGAGGAACTCCATAAGGCGTATCAAATGTGCTTACTAATGGATTTTCCATTTCTGTTGTTTTTTGTGTACAAGATGCAAGAAAGAATCCTGCAATAATTACGAATAGTATTGTTTTTTTCATGGTTTTATTTATTTCTCGCAAAGGCGCAATCCTGATAATTATCGGGACGCAAAGAAAATTTTAATTATTCTCTAATTTGTTGATAATCTTTGCCTTTTTATTTTCATTTGTTAATAATTTATTGGAATAGCATTTTAATTATTTCTGTTTTTGTAAATGCAGGAATTAACTCAAATACTTAGCCACAATAGGCATCCTTCGGCCCATGCCAAATGCCTTGGTGGAAATGCGTAAAATTGGTGGTGTTTGGTAGCGTTTGTATTCGTTGGTGTTTACCAGTTTGAGTATTCTGTTTACCAGTTTTTCGTTATAGCCCATGGCAATTATTTCTTTTGGCCCTTTGCGCTCCTCAATGTATTGAAATAGTATTACGTCTAAAATATCATAGTCGGGCAAAGAGTCAGAGTCTTTTTGATCTGGTCTTAATTCTGCTGAAGGTGGTTTGGTAATAATGTTTTCTGGAATCATCTCACCATTGCGGTTAATGTAGCGGGCAAGTTCAAAAACCTGTGTTTTATAAGCATCGCCAATTACCGATAGCCCGCCGTTCATATCGCCATAAAGTGTTCCGTAGCCAACTGCTGCCTCACTTTTGTTGCTGGTGTTGAGTAGGATGTAGCCAAATTTATTTGAGAGAGCCATTAAAATTACACCTCTTGTTCTGGCTTGCAAATTTTCTTCAGCAACATTAAATGGAAGATCTTTGAAATATGGTTTTAGTGTATTTTCAAAAGTATTGAAGGCATCTTCAATTTCAATAATGTCGTGGGGCATGCCATAATTTTTCACTAATTCCAATGAGTCGTCAACCGAGTGCCCCGATGAAAACCTTGAAGGCAGTAAAACATTATAAACATTTTCACTGCCCAGTGCTTCGGCGGCTATTGCAGCAGTTACTGCCGAATCAATTCCTCCCGACAGTCCGAGTATTGCTTTCTTAAAACCAAGTTTTTCAAAATAGTTTCTCACTCCCATTACCAAAGCCTTGTAAATGGAAGCTGTCTCACTTAAATCTTCTGTGAGAGTTTTGTCAGTTGTATTTTCAATTTCTTCCAAATCAAAAATCTGAAAATCCTCTTCAAAGTACTTTAGTTCCTCAACAATTTCTCCCTTTGGGTTCATTACCAGCGAACCGCCATCGAATAGAAGTTCCGTTTGAGCCCCAATGTGATTTACATAAAATAGTGGCAGTCTGTATTTTTCAGCATTGCGTTTTAAAACTTCCTTACGGATTTTTGTTTGATGATAATTATAAGGCGAAGCAGCAATATTAATTATTAGGTCGGGTTTTTGTTCAACCAACTCATCCATTGGGTTGATGGTGTAGAGAGGGTTGTCCTGCACATTCCAAAGGTCTTCGCAAATAGTAAGAGCAATTTTCTTTCCATTAAAAGCAATTACTTCAAAGGTATTGTTGGGTTCAAAATAGCGGTATTCATCAAAAATATCGTAATTTGGGAGAAGAGTTTTATGCGTCAGGCTTTCAATTTTACCATCTTTCAAAAATGCAGCAGAATTATAAAGTGGCTTTCCTTTTTCGTTTGGATTGAAGGTGGGTAGACCAACAATAGCAGCAATCCCATTGCAATTATTTGCAATTTCTTCTGCCGATTTATTGCATTGCTTTACAAAGTCGTTGAACTCCAAAAAGTCGCGGGGAGGGTAGCCTGAAATTGCAAGTTCAGAAAAAACAACCAAATCAACATTTGCCTTTTTTGCCTTTTCAATATGCGAAATTATTTTATCCCTATTGCTGGTAAAATTGCCGATGTGATAGTTTATTTGTGCTAATGCTATTTTCATAATTTGTACGCAACGTCGCTACGACGCAACGATTTTGATAATATTTTTAAAAGAAAAGTGAAACATTAAGTTCCATAAAATTGTTTTTGCCATTATTTTTTACCTCAGGATCAAGCGTATTGTCACCTTTAAGGACATTAATAAAAGCGTTGTCGTATTTTAGTCCAAATCGCAAATAGGTAGATCCTTGTATTGGAACTTCCACGCCTGCACCCAAAATGAAAGATTCACGTGTAAAACGAACGTCATCGTAAGCGTTCAGAGTTTCAGATTGGTGACTACTTCCATCGTTTGGAATAAAATTTTCTTCGGCTTTAGCCGAAAGTAAGAATCCCAAACCAAAACCTATTTGACCAAAATATCTCACTTTTCCAATTTGATTTGTCTTCATTGTAAAAATTACTGGAAGTTCAATATATTTTGTTTTGTATTTGCGAGTGCTAATCCCGGAAAAATTGTCACCATCAGGTAAACTAGATTTTTGATCGGGATAACTAATTGTACTGTTCAAATAAAGAACATCAAAACCGGTTGTAATTGAATAATTATCCATTAAAAAAATATCGGCAGCAAAGCCCCACGATCCTCCAAAATCAGTTCCTTCGTTGTTGTAGCCAGTAGCATCGCTTGCAAACCAGCCCAAATTAACCGATCCTTTAAAACCAAATTGAAATGGCTTTTGCTGAGCAAT
>JAOZNY010000448.1 GCA_029933565.1 Bacteroidales bacterium | reverse complement strand
ACTAAACGTTTCTCCCTGACTTTTTTGGGTACGATTATCTTTATCAAAGTAGTTAATCGCATTTTTTCAAACAGGTTCTCCGGGATGGTGCATCTTCCCACCTGACGACTTTCGTCTTCCAGCCAGATTGTTTTTTCCATGTCAAACTTTTGCCATGCTTTGGCAAGGTCATTTTCAAACTGCTCGGTGGTTGGTTGTGCCAACTGACCAATTGCGCCAAAGGCAGAACCTTTGTGATGGGCAATTCCCTCAAGGTCTAAAAACTGTTCGCCAAGTTTCTCAATTTCTTTTAAAACTTCAGTTTTGCCGCTTCCGGTATAGCCTCCCAAAACAATAAGTTTTTTTGCTTTGTCAAACTCATTCCTAATAAAGTTGCGATAGGCTTTGTAACCGCCTTCAAGTGTGTGCACTTCAAATCCGGCAGTTTCAAAAAGCCATGCCATGCTTGCCGAGCGCATGCCACCGCGCCAGCAGTGAACCAGTATTTTTTTGTTGGGGGCTATTTTCTTTGCCTGCTTTACAAAGGCTGCCAGTTTTGGACCAACAATTTCAAGCCCACGGATTACAGCTGTTTCCTTACCATCTTTTTTGTAGTTAATGCCCACAACAGCCCTTTCTTCGTTTGTAAAAAGAGGAATGTTTATAGCACCCGGAATATGTGCATGTTCATACTCAGCCGGAGAACGGACATCCACCAAAGGAATGCTGTTAGTTAAAGGCAGGAAATTACTGATATTTAAGATTTTTGCCATATAAAATAAATTGCGGCAAAGGTAGGGAAAAAGGTAGAGGTAACTTGAAATGGCTTAGGTTTGGGAAAGAAGGGTTTTAAATTTGCGTGAATATAAATTAATTATTCTTGTTTATAAGATTAACAATCACTTTTGTCATGGTATTTCTCTCATCTGGTTTGCTTACGGCTATCATTAAAGTCAATGCTACTAAGGTGTTATCAGCAATTCTTTTATTTCCGTTTTTGTCAAAGAGAATTCCGTTACGCTCTAGAAAGTACAAAAACAAGAAAGCTGCGATTCGCTTATTTCCATCTGAAAACGAATGATTTTTAGTGATGAAATATAAAAGATTTGCGGCCTTTTCTTCAATGCTAGGATATAAATCAATTCCACCAAAAGTCTGATAAATTGTTGCAACAGAACTTTGAA
>JAOZNY010000447.1 GCA_029933565.1 Bacteroidales bacterium | reverse complement strand
ACCATCTTCAGGGCCTTCTCCGGCATCGGGGTCAAAACCAAACATGCGGAAAACATTGTAATTATTCAAATTGCGGCCAGCATTTAATACTACACTATTTCTGGGACCACTTACTTCGGCTCGAATCATAAAATCCTGATAGGGTGAAAAAGCCCAATCGCCATTAGGCATTTTTGAATAGGAATTAAAAACAGTGGGCTGGTCTGTATCTACGCCAATGGGTACAGCATCGGGAGAACTGCCCAACTGCCACATTACAATATAAAAATCGCCTTCAATAAATTCAGAATCAAAAACATCTGGAAACTCAAGCCAGCCGTATTCGTCAACACTTACAATTACTGAGTCGGTGATGGTGCCGGGCATTCCGTTTGTTCCATCGTCATCGGCAACTCCAACTGCAACATCATCGCCAAGCCAATCGCCACCAACTGGAAATGAGCCATCGCCCACAAAGAGTTTTCCACCTGTTACGGTTACCGGGTACCCGGCAGGACTGAACTTAACGGCAACTGCCCCTCCTGCCTGTGACCAAACGGAAAAATCCTCCGCACTGCCATCATCCTGAATAATTGTGTAAGCGCCCATGGGCTGATCCCAGGTAATTAGCACCTGTGTACAAGCATCGTTGGGGTCGGCAAAAACATTGCTTACGGGATAGGGCATTTCGCTAAGCGTTTCGTTTACGGTAATGGTAATTCCCTCAGTTACAACAATATTTGATTGCGTTTGAGTTTGAAAACCAAGCAAAACAAAACTCATTTCGTAATTTGCTGTATTAACGGTAAAACTGTAATTACCATATTGGTCGGTTTCGGTTTCAAATACATCCACTCCATTATCGGCCACAACGGCAACATTTGAAATTCCAATACTTGAATTGTATTCAACAACCTGTCCGGCAATTATTCCTACCAAATTTGGGTTCTGAATGTAATTTGCATTTTTATGATTTTGAGAACCCTGACTAATTTCAGAAGATAAAAATGTTTGGGCATTAACAAGAGAATTCATTAAAAATAAGACCATTAAAAGTCTTAAAGAAGTAGTAATGTTTGTCATGGTTAAAATGGTTTGAATTATTATTTCCTCCTCACAAAAAACCCTTCGCTTTTTATAAGACAGATAAAAACGGTTTTACCCTTACTCTTGTTGGTAATTATTTT
>JAOZNY010000223.1 GCA_029933565.1 Bacteroidales bacterium | reverse complement strand
TTCTTTGATTTTAACGAATGTCAGATTGGTGTTGAAGAAACTGGGGCCTTATCAGGAAATATCTCTATATCCCCTAATCCTTCAAACGGTAAGTTTAGCATTGAAATAAAAGGTCTGGAAGGAGAAATCGACATTGTAATTGACGACATTAGAGGAAAGAATATTTTAAATGAAAAAAATATTAAAATTAATAGTAATCAATTTCAAAAGTTGATTGATATTAGTTCTTTTCCAAGTGGTATTTACTTAATGAGTATTTCACATGAATTAGGTATTTTCAATTCACGGATAATTAAACAATAGACTAAATTATTTGTTTTTAAAATCAACAAAATATCCTACATTCGCCGCATGAAAATTTTTCAGCAATCAACCATTACTGGAGTAATTGTTTTTTTTGCAATTATACTCACCCTTACCGCTCCAATTTATAGTCAGGTAAACTGTAATTATGAGCCGCCACGACAGGCCGAAAATTGGATTTTTGGAACTAATGCCCAAATAAATTTCAATCAGGGGCAGGCTAATGCGTCGGTAACACCAATCAATATTTTATTCCCAAATGGTGTGTCGGCAATCAGTAATAATGATGGGCAACTTAAACTTTTTTCTGATGGTCTTATTGTAAAAAGCGGAGCGTTTTATACTGTAAGCAATGGCGACAACTTAATGGGAAACAATTTTGCTTCTCAGTCCTCAATAATTATCCCTCAGCCTGGAGATGCAACAAGATTTTTTCTTTTTACCGTTGATATGTACATACCTCCAGTTTTTACAGATGGAGTAAGATACACCATTGTTGAAATGCCTTATAGTGGAGGGTCGAGTGTTATTACAAAAAACGAACTTCTTCTTAATGAAAATGCCCAAAAAATCACAGCCACACAACATGCTAACGGAACTGACTTTTGGGTTGTGACACACGGATTTGGCGATAATAAAGGTACTACTTTTTATTCTTATTTAATTGATGGTACTGGCATTGAAACTCAACCAATTACTAGTTCGCTCGGACATCCCCATAATGGTAATACTAACTCCAACAATGGTGCAGGATCAATGAAGATTTCACCTGATGGATCAAAAATAGCCTTGGTAATACCAGATGATGGTATTGTAGAAATCTTTGATTTTAATGCCGAAACAGGAAAGGTGAGCAATATGAAATCAAGTGCAACAGCACAATTTGTTTATGCAAATGGTATTGAGTTTTCACCCGATAACTCCAAATTGTATTTCACGATTACCCCTTTGGGTGATGGAACAAATTATATTTATCAATTGGATCTTGATGATGCAAACCCATTTACTAACCCTTTTGCTGTTCATCAGTTTGATGTAGTTCAAACAGGAACTGCCGACAGTTTGTTAGGTGCACTTCAACTGGCACCCGATGGTAAAATATATGCTGCCAAATTTAGAAAAGGTGTTACTGAAAAAGATAATCTTGGTGTAATCTACAATCCGAACCGAAAAGGGGTTGCATGTAATTATAATGAACTCAACCATAACGTAAATAATGGTCTTTACTTAAACGGTGGAAAGAGTTTAATCGGGCTTCCAAATTTTGCATCTACTTTCCTCGATATTCCACATTTTTATTTTGCTGACCAATGCCATAAGGATACTACAAAATTTATTATTAGAAATACTGCTAATATTGACGATACAGATTGGAACTTCGGCAACCCAACAGGGGTACTGGAGATTGATGATGTTCTGGCACCAGGTTATGTTTATAGCGAACCGGGTGATTACAGTGTAAACCTTACTGAATATTATAATAGTATTCCCTATACTTATTCAACAAATGTAAAAATCCATCAACTACCAGAAGTAATACTTGCTGAGGGTGTTGACACTTTGTATATTTTAGAAAATTCTTCGGTACGCCTGGATGCCGGCTCATGGGATTTTTACGAATGGCAGCCTAGCGGTAGTACTGCAAGATATATAGACGTATCAGCCGAAGGGCTTTATTCTGTCCAGGTTACGGACTCAAATTGCTGTAAAAATGCAGACTCAGTTTTGGTTGTTTATGCAAAAATCAGTTTCCCAAATGCTTTTAACCCTACAAGTAATAATTTGCTGAACAAAGAATTTAAGGTAGTTGGTGAATTTGGAGGATTTAAGAGTTATAAGATGAATATTTTTAACCGCTGGGGTCAATTGGTATTTGAATCAGAAGACCCTACAGAAGGTTGGGATGGAACTTATAATGGAGAAGATGCCCCTTATGGCACTTACGTTTACTCAGCCTTTTTCGAAAGTTACGAAAGTAGTGTTCAATCCAGCCTTGAAGTTAAAAAAACAGGAACTGTTACGCTGCTACGCTAAAGTGTAAAGTAAAAAGTTTAAAGTAAAAAGTAAGAGGTTGAATTGAGTATTGGATACTTTTTACGTAAATGAATAAATTCAAAACTTACTAACTCCACTTTAAAATAACATCACAAACTTCCAACTTTCAACTTTTCAACTTTAAAAACTTTCAACTCACTACTCAATGAATTCTTTCTCAGACAATATTGCATCTAGTCTCAATCTTAAAATATGGCAGATTGAAAACACTTTGCAACTTCTTGAAGAGGGAGCCAGTATCCCATTTATTGCCAGATACAGAAAAGAAAGAACCGGGGAACTTAGCGATATTCAGATTATTGAAATCGAAAAACTATTCAGCAACCTGCAAAAGTTAAGTGAAAGAAAAGTAAGTATAATTTCAAGTCTGCAAGAAAGGGAATTGCTTAGTCCTGAATTAAACAAAAAAATAGAACTAGCAGAAACCATTAACGAACTTGAGGATATTTATCTTCCCTACAGACCAAAACGTAAAACAAAATCATCAATAGCCATTTCGCAGGGACTTGAGCCTTTGGCAAAAATGATAATGTCGGAAAACCTTGATAATCCAAAACTGACAGCTGAACGCTTTGTTGATATTAATAAAGGTGTTAGCAGTGCTGCAGACGCGCTACAAGGTGCAAGGAATATTATTGCCGAATGGATAAGTGAAAATGAGAGCACCAGAAAAGCCCTGCGTAGGATGTTTCACTTCGATGCATTGATTGTTTCAAAAGTGGTGAAGACCAAAATTAAAGAAGCAGAAAAATATTCATCTTATTTTGAATGGGAAGAAAGTGCACACAAAGCCCCCGCCCATAGAATACTTGCAATGTTTCGAGGTGAGGCCGAAAGCTTTTTAAAACTAAAGATACAACCCGATATCGACAATGCTTTCTTTGTTTTATCAAAACGACTTATAAGAAATGACAATGAGGCATCGGAACAAAAAAGACTAGCCCTAAAAGATTCATTAAAACGACTTTTGTTTCCTTCGTTGGAGAATGAATTGAGGGCAGACCTAAAACAAAAAGCCGACGAATCGAGCATAAAAGTATTTGCTGAAAATTTGAGGCAATTATTGCTAACTCCACCACTTGGACAAAAAAATATTCTTGCAATCGACCCCGGATTTCGTTCGGGCTGCAAACTAGTGTGCCTCGACAGAAACGGGAACCTCTTAGCTAACGAAAATATTTATCCGCACCCACCACAGAACCAGACTACACTTGCAATGAAAAAAATAAACAGTCTGGTTGGTGCTTATAATATTGAGGCAATAGCAATTGGAAATGGAACCGCAGGAAGGGAAACTGAGAGCCTCATTAAAAGGATAAGATTCAATAAAGATGTTATTGCAGTAATGGTAAATGAAAACGGGGCTTCTATTTACTCTGCTTCAGCCATTGCACGTAAAGAATTTCCTGAATACGATGTTACTGTTCGTGGTTCAGTTTCAATTGGAAGGAGACTGATGGACCCACTGGCTGAACTTGTTAAAATTGACCCAAAATCTATTGGTGTTGGTCAATATCAACACGATGTAAACCAAAGCCTTTTGGCCGAAAGTCTGAAAACAACTGTTGAACTTTGTGTAAACTCTGTTGGTGTTGAACTTAATGTTGCAAGTGCCGAATTACTAAAATATGTTTCAGGCATCGGCCCAATGCTCGCTCAAAATATTGTTGACTACAGGACTGAAAATGGTGATTTTACGAAACGTCAGGATCTAAAAAAAGTAAAAGGGCTTGGTGACAAAGCCTTTGAGCAGTCGGCAGGTTTTTTGAGAATTAAAAATGGGAAGAACCCACTGGATGCAAGTGCAGTACATCCCGAAAATTATTTGCTGGTAAACAAAATGCTTAAATCGGTTGGAAGTAGTGCAACGGAATTGCTGGGGAATAAAGAACTGATAAAAAAGATAGACATCAACAATTTTGTAAGTAACAAAACAGGATTACCTACGCTAAAAGACATTGTTTCAGAATTGGAAAAACCCGGCCGCGACCCACGAAGAAGCCATAAAATATTTGAGTTCGACCCCACACTAAAAAAAATAAGCGATTTACGCGAAGGAATGATTGTTCCCGGTCAGGTAACTAACATCACCGACTTTGGTGCCTTTATAGATATTGGCATTAAAGAAAATGGCCTACTCCACAAAAGCCAGATTGCCGATAAATATGTAAGCAACCCCTCTGAGCATCTTTTTTTAAACCAGCAATTAAAAGTAAAAATTACTTCT
>JAOZNY010000446.1 GCA_029933565.1 Bacteroidales bacterium | reverse complement strand
GTGTATCCTTTACCTTCCATGCAAGCAGTAAAAGCCTTGTTAAAATTAGTCATTAATTCTTTCTCTTTAGTAGCGGCAGTTTGATTGTTTTGTTGTTGTTCCATTTCGTCACCCACAACTTTGGCTCTGCGGCCACGCAATCCTCCAACTACTGCACCAATTGCAGCACCTTCTCCAGCATCACCTCCAATTGCTCCAATGGCAGCACCGGCAGCAGCACCTCTGGCAGCACCTCTAACAGCAGTTCCATCTACCGAACGATCAACTTGTGCCGCCTCAACTTTTGTTGGATTCATTGGATCAAAGCCTGTTTGTTCTTTTGCCCACTTAAAACAAGCCATTTCATCGGCATCTTGTGTTTTTTGATCCTGATCATTTGAAGGGAAAACATAAAGTCCCAGTCCTTTCCCTATTGTAGATGTTGTTTGATCCTGTGCATTGATTTGATTAAATGCAAGCAAAACTATCATTAGGGGTATTACTATTTTTAAATATTTCATTTTTCTCTGTTTTATAAATTATCCGGATTAATAAAAACGTAGCCAAGTTGTTCGAGAGCATCCGCCTCATTATAAAAAGTAAAACTCTTTACAATTTTATCGTTTTCAACTTTATAAGCAGTGTTTGCCCAAATAACTATTGATTTACCATTTTTATATGTGATGTTTAGTTCAGCCCAGCTGGAAACCCATTCTCCTTTATTGGGTCCTTTACTAATTATAACACTTCCATGTTGCTCTCTTTTGTATTCAATTTTCTCGTAAAGGTTCTCAACATTGTATTTCCAACTTTCTATTGCTTGTTGTTTATTAATGGAGTCGTTGAAGGAAGGCCCAAGTCCATGATAGTCATCTGACAATATCGTGTCCATTCCATCCAGACTCATGGTTTCAATAATGCTGATATATTTTTCAACAACGGCAATGTTCTGTTCCGATTTGTCCTTTTGTAAAGAACACCCAAACAGAAAGGGAATTAGTGTAAAGACAATTATTAATTTTTTCATTTTTATATGTATTTATGATAATAATTCATTATTAGTATTTCCTCATCTTATCCAGAAGATAAAAATTATCACTACAAAGATAATTGGGTATCCTATTCTAAATACCATGTCAAGCCTTTGAGCAAAAACTTTTTTCCCTTTTAAGGCAAATGTAGTACTTACCAAAG
>JAOZNY010000046.1:11218-16670 GCA_029933565.1 Bacteroidales bacterium | reverse complement strand
AACCAGCAACCAGTAACAAAAATGATCTACTTCGCTTTACCAATATTAAATGAGTCCGATAACCTACCTGCTTTATTTAATTGCCTTGCAAAGCAAGAATCTCAGGATTTTGTTTTAGTTGTTTGTGTTAACAATTACGATTCGTGGTGGGATGATGAGTCAAAGAGACTACAATGCGCAGATAATCAAAATAGTATTGATGTTTTAAAAAAGGAGACGAGATTTAAAATAACTGTGATTGATAAGTCTTCACCAAATAATGGTTGGAAGAAAAAGAAGGGCGGGGTTGGACATGCACGCAAAACAACCATGGATTTTATTGCTTCCATTGCCCACGATAATGATTTGATAATAAGCATTGATGCTGACACTTACTACCCTTCAAATTATTTAAGTGAGATTAGTAAGGCCTTTAAAAACAAGAAACTATTAGGCCTTGCACTTCCTTACTATCATCCTTTAGATGGAAAAAATGACAGGCTTATTCTTCGTTATGAAATTTATATGCGCTATTTTCTCTTAAATATGCTCAGAATAAATAATCCTTATGCTTATACTGCACTTGGTTCTGCTATGGCATTCCCTGTGTGGGCTTATAAAAAGGTGGGTGGAATGACCCCGGTAATGAGTGGAGAGGATTTTTATTTTTTGCAAAAACTTAAGAAAAGTGGAAAGTTGGGGATTTGGGCCAATACTATTGCCTACCCTTCACCACGTTTTTCGGATAGGGTTAGTTTTGGTACAGGACCTGCATTAATAAAAGGTGAAACTGGAGATTGGGATTCTTATCCTTTTTATGCTCCTGATTTGTTTGATAAAGTTGAGCAGACTTTTAAATTGTTTCCTGCATTGTTTCTGGATGATGTTGAAACCCCTATGGATGATTTTCTAAAAGTACAGTTTAAGGATATTAATATCTGGAAGCCACTGCGTGAAAATTATAAGGATGTTGACAATTTTGTAAAGGCCTGCACTAACAAAGTTGATGGGCTGAGGGTATTGCAGTTTTTGAAAAGTAATATAACGGAAAAGGGTAGTCCTGTTTCGTTGCTATTGTCTGATTATTTGTTGAAGTTCTTTGATGAAGGAATGGATATAGAATTAAAAAGGATACTGCAAAATCTTGATTTCGAGAGATCTGGAATTGATGAATTGAATCTTGTCAGGAATTTTTTATACAAAAAGGAAATGGAACAAAGACTTATAAAAGAAAACAAAAACTTATAGCCGAGAGATTTCAATTATTCCCAAAAACGATTGCTTTTTACCCTTGACCAGCGATGATAAAATTAATACTTTTGCATCCCTTTGTACAAAGCCCTACTTAAGGTTTTGAAGGTTGTTGCCTTATGGCTGTAATTGACAAAGGAACTAAAACAGAAATATATAAACCAAATTAATATGAGTAATTCAAAAATAACATGGACAAAGATTGACGAAGCACCCGCTTTGGCAACTTATTCATTACTACCAATTGTAAATGCCTTTACTAAAGCAGCAGGAGTAACAGTTGAAACAAGAGATATTTCGCTTGCTGCGAGGATAATTTCCACATTTCCGGAAAATCTAACTCAGGAACAGAGAATTGATGATGAGCTTGCCTTGCTTGGCAAAATGGTAAAAACCCCGGAGGCCAACATCATTAAACTTCCTAACATAAGTGCATCAATTCCGCAACTTAAGGCTGCAATTGCCGAACTTAAGGAGAAGGGCTATAATTTGCCTGATTTCCCTGAGGAACCAAAAAATTCTGAAGAAGAAGAAATTAAAGCAAGATATTCAAAATGTTTGGGAAGTGCTGTTAATCCTGTTCTTAGGGAAGGTAATTCTGACAGGCGTGTTGCTCCATCTGTAAAAGCATTTGCACAAAAGCATCCTAAAAAACTTGGTGCATGGACTTCAGATTCTAAAACACATGTTGCTCACATGGCCGATGGAGATTTCTTCGGCAATGAGAAATGTGTGGTTATGGACAAGGATGATGTTGTAAATATTGAGTTTGTTGATGAGAATGGGAATATTACTGTTCTTAAAAAAGGGCTTTCACTTTTAAAAGGGGAGGTGCTTGATGGTACTTTTATGAGTGCAAAAAACCTTAGGGCATTTATTCAGGAGCAGATTAATGATGCAAAAGAGCAGGACACTTTGTTTTCTGTTCACCTGAAGGCAACAATGATGAAGGTTTCCGACCCAATTATTTTTGGCCATTTTGTGTCAGTATTTTTTAAAGATGTATTTGAAAAATATGCAAAAACATTCCAAAGTCTGGGTGTGACTCCTGACTTGGGACTTGGCGATCTTTATAAGAAAATTGCCAATCTTAGTGAAACTGAACGTAAAGAAATTGAAAACGATATTCAGGCAGTTTATGCCAAAAGTCCGGCCTTGGCAATGGTTGATTCCGATAAAGGTATAACAAACCTTCATGCAAGTAATGATATAATTATTGACGCCTCAATGCCTGTTGTTATCCGCGATAGCGGGAAAATGTGGAATGCCCAAGGTAAATTGCAGGATACCAAGGCAATTATCCCTGATCGTTGCTATGCCACTTTCTATCAGGAGGCCATTACTTATTGTAAGGAAAATGGTGCTTTCGATCCAAGTACAATGGGTAATGTTTCAAATGTTGGTTTAATGGCTCTAAAGGCTGAGGAGTACGGCTCACACGATAAAACTTTTAAAGCACAAGGTGATGGAATTATTCGTGTAGTAAATTCAGAAGGTATTGTTTTGATGGAGCATAATGTAGAGGAAGGCGATATTTATAGAGGTTGCCAAGCAAAAGATATTGCAATTAAGGATTGGGTGAGATTGGCTGTAAGCAGGGCTCGTGCAACAGGTGTTCCTGCCATTTTCTGGCTTGATGAAAACCGTGCCCACGATGCAGAAATAATTAAATTGGTGAACAAATACCTTAAAGATCATGATACAAGTGGCCTTGAAATCAGAATAATGTCGCCGGTAGATGCAATGAAGTTTACTCTTCCACGTGCCAAAGTGGGACTAGATACAATTTCGGTAACCGGTAATGCCCTGAGGGATTATTTAACAGACTTGTTCCCAATACTGGAACTTGGTACAAGCGCTAAAATGCTTTCAATAGTTCCTCTTCTCGATGGTGGTGGTTTGTTTGAAACCGGTGCTGGTGGTTCTGCTCCTAAGCATGTTCAGCAGTTTAATGCCGAAGGTCATTTGAGGTGGGATTCATTGGGTGAGTTCCTTGCTCTTACTGTTTCGCTGGAGTATCTGGCAAATAAATTTGGTAATAAGCGTGCAATGATTTTGTCGAATACCTTGGATAAGGCTGTTGCCGAATTTTTGGATAACAATAGAGGTCCATCGCGTAAAGCAGGTGAAATTGATAACCGTGGTAGCCATATGTTTTTGGCTCAGTATTGGGCAAAGCAATTGGCAGCACAGAACGAAGATGCCGAGTTAAAAGGGATTTTTACTTATGTTGCTAAGCAACTGACAGAAAATGAAACCAAAATGCTCGCTGAAATTGCAGCAGTAGAAGGCAAAGCTACTGATATTGGTGGTTATTTTATGCCAAACAATGAAATGGCTGAAAAGGCAATGCGTCCGAGTACTACAATGAATGCCATTATTGATGGGATAGGTTAAGCACTTATCAATTGATTAATTTAAAGAGTTTGTCCAAAATTTAAGTTTTGGACAAACTTTTCTTTTATTAAAATATCCCGATGAATAATTTAATTACAATATTGGGGCCTACCGCTACAGGCAAGACTTCACTTGCTGCTGCACTTGCCAATTTAATTGGTGGCGAGATTATTAGTGCCGACTCACGGCAGGTTTACCGTGGCATGGATATTGGCACAGGAAAAGATCTGGGTGATTTCGTAATTGATGGAAAACCTATCCCTTATCACCTTATTGATATTCACGATCCCGGTTACGAGTTTAATATTTTCGAATTTCAAAAGCATTTTGTTGATGTATTTCAGATAATTGAAAAAAACGAAAATATTCCAATAATGTGTGGTGGTAGTGGTATGTATCTCGATAGTATTTTGAGGACATACGAAATGAAGGAAGCGCCTGTTAATAAGGCATTGAGGGATGAATTAAATTTGCTGACTGATAAACAACTACTGGCTCGCCTTAAGTCGCAAAGCAGTATTCACAACACAACCGATACGCTTAACCACGAACGTTTGGTACGTGCCATCGAAATTAACGAAACAAGCAATAGTCTGAAACAAACTACAAGTCTACTAAAAAAGATAAAGTCAGTTAATTTTGGCATTCGCTTCGAAAGGCAGCAGATAAGAGAGAGAATTACAGAAAGGCTGGAAACGCGTCTGGAGGATGGAATGCTCAATGAAATACAAACTTTACTTAAAAAAGGGATTACAGAAGAAGATCTTGTTTTTTATGGTTTGGAATATCGCTGGCTCACTTTGCATGCCGTTGGCAAAATTTCATACGATGAAATGTTCGACCAACTAAATACTGCTATTCATCAATTTGCAAAAAAACAAATGACCTGGTTTAGGAGGATGGAAAAAAAAGGAGTTCATATTTTTTGGATTGACGGTGAACTTAATATGCAGGAAAAAATTTCTCTCATTCTACAAAAACTCCCAAAGTAAAAAATACTATTCTCAAAATAGAGATTGTAGGATTGACGTATTCAAATTTTCTTAAAGGCTAATTTCATTTCCATTTTTCAGTTTTACGACTATGGGTAGGGGAGGATTGAATCAAGAATTAAGTTATAATGTCAAGCCTTTTTAAAAGAGACATTAGTCAGTAGAAAAGGCAATGCATTTTTTTTGAGCATTGAATATTTAGCAATTATCACACTAATATTTCTTATTTGTAAACAAGACCAGGTCTGGACTTGAGTATTTTGTCATCTGTTACAAATGTAACCCTTGATGGCTGTACTATACTTATACCCAATAAGATAGATATATGAATGTAAGTTTTAGCGTAAAAGTATTTGTTTACAAAAGTGAATACAAATGTAAACAATATATAAATTTTGTATTAAATTAATACTATAGTCAGATTCTCAGGTATATAGATGGAGAGATTGTATAATTTACTTTATATTTTATATGTGATTACAAGCGTATTTTCTATATAAATAGGTTGAATTTAAAAGTCTAAATAACAATTAATAATGAATCTAATTCTAAAAAATACTTTAGATAAATTGAAAGTTACAAATGTATACATGCAATTAATTTCTAAATTGTTTACATTTGACCACATATTTTGTATTTTTGTAAACATATTTTAGAACAATGCTTGAAAGAATAAAAAAATTTATTGATGCACAAAATCTCAGTTCTTCGGCTTTTGCAAATGAAATTGGGGTTCAGCGTTCTTCAGTTTCGCATGTGCTGAGTGGACGCAATAAACCAAGTTTGGATTTTGTGATAAAAATAAAGGAGCGTTATCCTGATGTAAATTTAGA
>JAOZNY010000046.1:0-11118 GCA_029933565.1 Bacteroidales bacterium | reverse complement strand
CAAGTTTGGATTTTGTGATAAAAATAAAGGAGCGTTATCCTGATGTAAATTTAGATTGGTTGCTAAGTGGAAAAGGTGGGATGATTTCGGCTAAAGGAAAAAAGGATACTGAAAATTTTCAATCGGAAAAAGTGGTTTTCAAGAATGAAGTTGATGAATCCGACCAGCAATCTTTTGAGTTTGATAAATCAAACCAGGTTAAAGAATCAATTAATCTTGCAGAAAAGCAAACTGTAAGAGATGAAGCTCGGGCTTACTATGGAAATTTGAAAGAAAAGAAAATAAAGAAAATTATTTTGTTGTATCAGGATAATAGTTTTGAAGAATTCAATCCTAAATAAATAAAAAAAGCCATCCTGAATTATCAGAATGGCTTTGTATTATAAGAAATACCTTTACAAACTAAAACATTTCCCTTTCTGAGAAATAAAAGTTTGATTCTATTTGAGCATTTTCATCGCTATCAGAGCCATGTACGGCATTGGCTTCAATTGATGTACCATAAAGTTTACGGATAGTTCCTTCTTCTGCATCAGCAGGATTAGTGGCTCCAATAAAGTTACGGTAAGCTTCTACTGCATTATCTTTTTCCAAAACGGCTGCAATTATTGGTCCCGATGTCATAAATTTTACAAGGTCGTTGTAAAATGGACGCTCTTTATGAACAGCATAAAATTTCATTGCGTCACCTTCTGTTAAACGTGTGTATTTTAAGGCTTTAATGTTGAAACCACCCTCAATTATTTTGGCAATAATATTGCCCATATTGCCATCGGCTACAGCCTTTGGTTTGATCATTGTAAATGTAATTTTTCCTGACATGTTATCTAGTGTTAAATTTTGCGCAAAAATAAACGATATTTTTATCTTTGCCAGTTCAAAAAAATAAAATTAAATGCTCAATAAGCAACAACTAGAAGAAATAAAGGGTTTTATAGAAGATGGCAGCAAGATTGCCATTACAACTCATACTAATCCCGATGGTGATGCCATTGGTTCAGCACTGGCAGTTTATCACTACCTGAAAAGTAAAGGCGCCAATGTTGAGGCTGTTGTGCCTAATAGTTTTCCGGGTTTTTTGAAATGGCTATCAAAAAGTAAAGATTTGGTGGTGTTTGAAAAACAGGCAAAGAAAGCCAAAACTATTCTTGCCGAAGCTGATCTTATTTTTTGTCTGGATTACAATGCCCTTTCCCGAGTAGGTGCCGTTACTGATGATTTAAAAGCCGCCAAGGCAAAAAAAATACTCATCGACCACCATATATCACCCGAAACAGAGAGTTTCGATTATATTATTTCAGAAACAAATACTTCATCAACTGGTGAACTAGTTTTTGATTTTATTAATGCAATGGGTGATGAAAAATTGATTGACAGGACGATTGCAGAATGTTTATACACCTGCATAATAACTGATACGGGTTCGTTTAGTTTTTCATGCAATAATGCAAAAACATTTGAGGTTGCTGCAAAACTGATTGAAAAAGGGGTTGATGCCAGAAAAATACATGGTTTAATTTATGATACTTTCTCTGAGTCGCGATTAAGGCTGCTTGGCTATGCCATCAACGACCGCATGCTTGTTTGGGAAGAATTGAAAACAGCCTTGATTTATCTTACAAAAGATGATTTACGTAAGTTTAACTATAAGGTCGGTGATACAGAGGGACTTGTGAATTTTGCTCTTTCAATGGATAAAGTTAATGTGGCTGTGCTTGTTACAGATAAGGATAAAAAGGTGAGGATGAGTTTTAGATCGAAGGGTGAATTCTCGGTAAATGACTTGGCAAGAGAGCATTTTAATGGTGGAGGACACCGAAATGCTGCAGGTGGAAATATGAGTAAGCCAATTTTGGAAGTTGTTGAAGAGATAAAATCGGTATTAAAAAACTATAAGGAGCAGTTGAACTACGAAAATGATTTTTAATGCAATTCCCAATTAAAATATTGATTTCTTTGGTTTTAGCACTACTGCTATTTGCCTGTAACAATACACCAAACGATAATATAGAAACCAATAAGCAAAATCCTGATAAATCACTCGTTAAGGTTAATAAATATTTGGTAAGGGCTGAAAATGAGGAAATTGAAAACTATGTAAACCGTAGAGGCTGGGAAATGAAAGAAACAGGTTCTGGTTTGAGGTATCAGGTTTTTGAACAGGGAGTAGGACCAGCAGCCACTAAAGGTCAACTAATAGAAATGGAATATGAATTACGGCTTATTACCGGCGATATTGTGTATTCATCAGCCAAAGATGGCCTGAAAAGTTTTATTGTAGGTCATGGTGGAGTAGAAGCAGGGCTTGAAGAGGCAGTACTGTTTTTAAGGAAGGGCGATAAGGCACATATTATTTTTCCTTCTCATTTAGCTTATGGCTTGCTAGGTGACCAAAAAAGGATACCTTCGCGCTCAACTTTAATTTATGAAGTAAATATAATTAATTTAAAATAATAGTAGTTATAATAGCCTGATAAACAAGAATTAACCAAAACAAAATAAATTCTTATAGGCTTATAAAATTTAATTGAAAATGAAAAGGACAGTTTTAGGATTATTGATTATTAGCATTTTTTCAACTTTTTTAGCCTCATGTGACAATGATGGTTTCAAAACAAATGAAAATGGTTTGCAGTACAAATTCCATAGTGTTAATGAGGATGGTAGAATACCAGTTGAAGGTGATATTATTGAAGTTAAAATGACTTATGAAACACCAGATACAGTATTGTTCAACAGCGAATCAATGGCGCAGCCAATGGTAATGCGAATGGACAAGCCTGTTTTTAAAGGCGACCTTTACGAAGGTATTTATATGATGCATATTGGTGATAGTGCAACTTTTTTATGTAATACCGATTCGGTATTTATTAAACTTTTTCGCCAACACCAAACACCTGCAGAATTTGATTCTGTTGAAAATATTATTTTTAATATTAAGTTATTAAGCGTGAAGACTCAAGACGAGCTTAAAGCAGAGCAAGAAGCAGCAGCAGCAGTGGCTGAAGCAGAGGAAGCAATAGTTTTAGCGAAGTATCTTACAGACAATAATATTACGGTTGAACCAACTGAATCAGGATTAATCTTTATTGAAACTGAAAAAGGAAGTGGTCCAATGCCTAAAGTTGGTGATAAGGTAAAAGTACATTATACTGGCTATACCCTTGATGGTAATAAATTTGATAGTTCGGTAGATCGTGGTCAGCCTTTTGAGTTTACTCTAGGTGAGGGACGTGTAATAAAAGGATGGGACGAAGGTGTTGCCTTGATGAATGTTGGCGGCAAGACTACTTTGATTATTCCTTCAAGTATTGGTTATGGTGCGCGTGGTGCCGGTGGTGCTATTCCACCTTTTGCAACACTTAAATTTGACATTGAATTTTTGGAGATTGTAAAATAAATTTCATTAAAATATTTGTAAGTCGCTGTTTTTAAACCTAAAGGTGAAAAACAGCGACTTCTTCATTTAGATTTTAGAATACTTAATTCCATTAATCGCTTAAACATTAATTTCATGCATACATATTTAAGAAAGTATTTTGTTTTATTGATTGGCTTTTTGCTAATGTACTCATGCACAGACTCAAAATATCCAGGTTATTCACTATCTGATGGTGGTATTTATTATAAAGTGTATGAAAAGTCAAATGATACTGCAACTGCAAATATATCGGATTATGTTACCATAAGAATGAATTATGGTTTAAGCGATACTATGTTGTTTGAAAGTACAAGCCTTGACGATAAACTGAGGTTCCCAATGATAGAACCAACCTTTGATGGAGATCTTTATGAGGCATTGAAATTAATGTCACCAGGCGATTCGATGAGTTTTGTAGTAGTTGCTGATTCGTTCTTCCTGAAAACATCATTAATGCCTCAACTGCCTGATTATGTTACTGCTGGAGAGCCATTGTATTATTACATAAAGTTATTGCAGATTCAAACAAATGACGAATATCAGTTAAGTTTAAAAGAAGAGCAGAATGCAAATTATAAACAAGAAATTGCTGATTTGTTGAAATATATAAGACAAAATAAAATTGAAGTAGCACCAAATAAGAGTGGTTTATATTTTATTGAGCAGAAAACTGGATATGGGCCAAAACCTGATACAGGCGATATGTGCAAGATAAGTTTATCGGTGTCGGAACTCAATGGCCAACAATTATTCTCAAATTTTAATACGGGCAACTTCCTAAGTATTGAGTACGGAAGTGATTTTGACACCCGTGGTTTTATGGAGGGATTAGGATTGTTGAAGGAAGGTGGAAAGGCTAAATTTCTAGTGCCTTCAAGAATTGGAGTTGGATCGTATGGCATGCAAGGTGTTGATGGTTTTACAACTCTGAGTTATGAAGTTGAACTTGTTGAACTTACACCCTATGCTACTGTGCTAAAGCAACAAAAGGCAGAAGAAGAAAAACAAAATGCTAGCAGGGAAAAAATTAAGGAGGAAGAAAGAGTTAAACTGAACAATTATATCAAGCAGAATAAAATCAATAAAAAACCACTTTCTTCTGGTATGTATTATCTTGAAAGTGAAAAGGGTAGTGGTAAACAAGCCATGCATGGCAATACTGTTCAAGTGCATTACAAACTTTTTAATATTGATGGCGAATTGCTTAGTTCATCTTATGAAAGTGGAAGCCCATTTGAATTTATACTTGGAACCGGTGCAGTAATTGAAGGATGGGAGCAGGGAATAAAACAAATGAATGAAGGGAGTAAAGCAACTCTTATTATTCCATCTAATTTGGCCTATGGTAAACAAGGTAAGGGCACAATCCCAGCATATTCTACCTTAGTATTTGAAGTTGAGTTAGTTTTGGTAAAGTAAATTTCCCAAACTAAAATATTGGGTTTTAGGTTTTGTGAAGTTAGAAATAATAACCCTATTAATTATATTTTCCTCCATCAGGTCTGTAAATTGTCCATGTTTTGTTAAAAGCAAGTTCGTGCGATTTAAACTTTTTACCCATTTTACTATCAATTACCAGTCTGAAGGTTTTAAAACTAAAATCACTGTTCTTAAGCAACTTACTAAAGTCAGTAAATGAGTATTTATAAATTATCGACGATTTATCTTTGTGAGTGCTGCCATTACCTTTCAACAAAGCATCTAAACTAACAATTTCAATAATTCTATTTTTATCAATTAACTCCACATTTGGTGGATCTGTTTCCATTTGAGTTTTTAAGTCAAGTTTAATGATAAACTCTTTGGTTTTCCCTTCTGTCTTTTCAATTAGTAAAGACAAATTAAGTTCAGGAAACATTTGTTGTGAAAGTAGATAAGGCCTAGGTTTGCTATATCTGAACTGCCAGAAAGCAAAGCCACCAATTATTAGCCCAAATACAATTATGTAGGTCAATGCATCTTCCATATGTAATTGTTATGGGTTTGTATAATTTTTCAGCGATGCTGAGTCACCCAACAAAGCACCAAATGCTCTTGTATTTGGTCGTGAGTCGAAGATTATTTTTAATATCATGGTAAGTGGTGCAGAAATAAGCATACCAATGGGACCTAAAATAAATCCCCAGAAAATCATAGAAATAAAAACAACAAATGGTGAAAGCCCCAAATTTCTACCCATTAACTGCGGTTCGATAAAGGTACCTATAACCATGTTTATTATTAAATATGCTATTCCTGTAATTATTCCTTCGAATGTGCCAAGTTGTATAAATGCCAGCAGAACAGCAGGAACGGCAGCAAAAATAGACCCAATGCTTGGAATAAAGTTTAAAATAAAAGCCAATAACCCCCATAGTAATGCAAAATCTACTCCTACAATTAATAGGGTAACATACACAAGTATACCTGTAGCAAGACTTGTTAATGTTTTTATACCAAAATAAAGCCTGATATTTTTGATTACCTTTTCTGTTCCCCTCAATGACTCAGGGGCTACAGTTTTTAGTTTTTTGCCAAAACTTTTTATTTCAGCAGCCATAAATATAAAAATGAATAGAACCAGAAAAGGATTCTTAATAAAACCTGATAAACTAATAATAAAGTTTTTTGATGAAGACATTAAGGAACTTGGTTTAAGTATTTCCTTAATGTTAAAACTTGCATCGATTAAACCATAACTTAATAGTGAAGCATGAATATTATCCCAAGAGTTATTTAATTTTTCTTCGTAAAATGGTAGCCTTTCACCAAAACCGTTGACAGTTTTTGATATTAAGAGTCCAAAAAGTGATAAAATTACAAATAGCCCAATTATAACAAGAATTAGGGCAATAGCATCAGGAACCTTTTTTTTCCGTAACCAGGTAAAAGGGGAGAGGGATATGGCAGTAAGGAATACTGCAATTAAAAATACTGTTACAAGGTTACTAGCTAACTTTAGTCCCGTTACTACTATAACAAATGAAGCTGCAATAACCCAGAATTTGAGACCTTTGTAACTGCTATAAAATTGCTGATAGTTTTCCATATTATTGTTTTCTGTTTTTAAACTTATGAGTCTTTCTTTATTATTTTACTTCTGCTTACCTTATTTTTTTCTAATATAATTCTTTCAACCTCAGGTTCAATTGACTTAACATGTAGATCTTGTTGTGGAAACGGAATTGTAATACCGGCTTTATTTAACCCATCATAAATTGCAATAGTAACTTCACTTTTTGTAGTTAATCCTACATCCATAGGAGACCAAAAACGAACCATGAAATTAAGTGAACTATCGCCAAAGCCTTCGAATAGAATCCATGGCTCCGGATCTTGTAATACATTAACATTATTCTTTGCCGCTTCTCGTAATATGTCCATAACTAGATGAGGATCGGTGCCATATTCCACACCAACCATAATATCACGACGTTTCCTTCTATCGCTTAAAGTCCAGTTAATTACATCATTTGAAATTAAACTTCCATTAGGTACAATAACTTCTGATCCATCAAAAGTTAAGACTGTACTGGCCCTTACACCAATATATTTTACTGTACCCATAACCGTGCCTACCTCAATTGTATCACCTGCCTGAATAGGTCGTTCAAAGGCAAGCACTAAACCGGCTATAAAGTTTAGTACAATACTTTGGAGTCCAAAACCAATACCTACACCAAGTGCCCCTGCCATTAGCCCAAATTCTGATAGGTTTATTCCCAATGCAGTAACTGAAATTACCATACCCCAGCCAACAATAAAGTACCCAACCAGCATAGAAGTGGCACCAGGAACACCTCGAGGCAACTTAATTCGTGTGAAAATTTCTTCTTCAAGGATTAATTTTACAAACTTCGTAATAAGGTAGGTAGAATAAATTATAAGTATAAATTTCAGTACCGAACCCATGTCAATGTCAACATCACCAATTTCCCAACTTAGATCAAAAATGCCTAAAAACCATTTAAGAACAATATCTAAAATACCAAGAAGTTGCAAGCCTGAGGATAACCATAACAGAAATACTAAAATCGAGGAGTATTTAATAAGCCATTTAATTATTTTATCGGAATTGTTACGAACAGAGTGAAAAACGAGAATATATTTCGAGTTAAATATTAAAACGATTGCTCCAATAAAAATAATAAGACTAACAATTGTGATGAATCCGCTTATTAATGAATTTACAATAAAATTGTTGATGTAAATTGCTAATTCAACAAAACCAAAGATGTTTGCTAAAAGAGGTATTATCAGAGATATTTGAAATAACTTCATTAAACTGACCAAAAACCTCCATTTACCAAGATCAACATTACTTCTAAAATGCCCTTGTTTGTTCAGTAGTATTTTGAGGATATAAAAACTAAAACCAATTTCAACAAAAATTAAAAGCCTTAAAATTAATCCTGTAGTGAAATATATTAAGTGTATTTGATTAATCAGGTGTAAAGCAATTGTAAAATAAATTACGGTACTGTATTTTTTATCTACTACTTTTGACAAGTAGACAGATATTAAAACCAGTAATATTAATTGAAGTATCTCATCAATAATAAGTTGCCTGAGTGGGTAAAGCCAAAGTGTTGCCAGAAATCCTAATATTAATGCTGATAAAAGTGGCAGGCTCAGCATTTTTTTTGAAAATAAAAACTGTTTATCCTCGTTCTCCGAAACAAAAGATTGCCTGTAAATATATTTGAATAAAACAAGTAGGATTATAATAATAAGTATATGGATATAAAAACTGTCCTTACTGGATAAGTAAAAAACTTTTATAGATTTCAATACTTCGCTAGTTGACTTTTTTATAACAGTTACATCAAAACTGCTTGAAAAAGTAGAATCAATTGAATTCCATATTGCAGGACTATCCTGAATTAATAAATCTTTGCTTATCGCTTTCTTCTGTTCTTCAATTGTAGAAATGGTTTGGTCAATTAGTTTTGTCAACTCTGACAACTTACTTTGTTTTGAATAAACATCAAGTCCATCTTCCTTTAATTTATTATTGAGAGCTGTAAGTTGGTTTATTACATCTCTAATATTTAACTCTATCCCTTTGGGAACTTGTTCTTTCTTAGCATCTTTTAGTGTTAATTCCCAAACTGTTATCAGGTTTTTAACTGTTACTTTATTTTCAGTTATAAGTTTAGATCTGTCGCTAAGTAATACTTGCCATTCTGCTAGTTTAGTTTTATAAGTAAGCCACTGTTGTAAGGCATCAATTAAACTCCTATTTGTAATTTTATTTTCTGAATTGGTAATTTCCTTATTTTCTTCAGATAGATTATCCAAAGCAATAAGGTATAGAGAATCAACAGATAAAAATTTTTCACTTGGTTTTATCTTTTCTTTTGTAGTTTCAATTTCCTTTTCAACAATCTCAATGTTTTTAGTTAATGAACTAATAGGAATAGCATGCAAAACTAATGTGTCACTTTCGGTGATTATAGTTTTCGAACTAGTTTTGTTTTGTGCAAATAGTGAAATGTGCAATACAAAAAGCAGTAAAAAAATTCCTCCCCTTATTGCTAATTTATTCTTTAAATATCCACGCATCGTTGTATGTATAAGGTAAATTCTGTTTAAAATACATTGCTTCTTTAAGCGATTCAAGTTCATTTAAATAGACTCTGATATTTTCTCCTGTTTTTAGAATCCCTGCATTATCAAATCCATTTTGTTTAAGTCGTTTTAGGGCTTCTTTTGCATCTTTCATTTTGCTGAAACTTGATGCAATAATATAATATTTTGTTTTGTTCTCAGTAATAATCTCATTTGTGCTGGCTGTAGTGTTCTTACAAATCTCTGGTTTTCCAGCATTGTCGGCACGTTGTGCAAACCAAATGGATGCATATTCCTTATTATTTGCTAATCCCAGACAAACCCATTTCTTTTTTGAATAGTCGCCTTTGGTAAGTAGCATATCGATTACTGCGTTTGAGGATAGCAACAACTGCATCACCGTATCGGAGTTGAATTCTTCTTCAAAAAAAAGTACTAATTCGTAACCTCTATATTTAAAATTGGTAAGTTCTTTAGGTTTATCCCACATGCAATCTTGATTGGGAACGTACTTTTGGTAGCAACAACTTGTCCAATTTCCATTGTTCGACCAACTTGAAAGATTGCAGATACTTGTGTCGGGGTGGTTTTGAATTAAATCGGTAATGTGTAGGTTTGCAACGTATGACAGTGATTTAGAAAGCGATAGTTCTTTCTGACCATTTTCAAGCAAGAATAGATTAATGCTTTCGTAAAGTTTATTGTCTTCAGCAGAAATGCAAAACTCAGATGGAATTGTTTTGTCTGTTTGGGACGATAAACTACCTATAACAGAAAGAAAAAATAATATGACCAGGAATTGTTTACTGATGACTTTCAATTTTAAATATTAAGGTGTAAAATTACAAATTCCAACTAAAGTTGTTCAAGTGGTTTTTAATTAGTTCTTCATACTCCTCTGTTAGTAATTTAAGTGTCTGGTTTTTAGGCTTAAAAAGTATATTGCCAATTGATTTTATTCCTAATAGTTTAATTGATGTACCACTCAGAAAGGCTGTTTCAAAATCTACCACCTCATTTTTCATTATGGTTTTTTGTATTATTTCAATATTTAGTTTCTCGCACAGTTCAAAAACCTTACTTCTTGTTACTCCCAACAGCACTTTGTTGTTGGGCGAAGTAAATAATGCATTACTTTTTATAAAGAATAAATTGCTTTTACTTCCCTCCGAAATTTCGCCTAAACTATTGTGTAGGATTACTTCAAAAACACCTTTTGTTTTAATCACTATAAAGATAGATTCTCTAGTTTTTTGCAAAACCATTTTAGCATTTGGTGTGGGGCGTATGCTTAGGTAGAAACTGCAATTAACACCCTGTTCATACTGAGTTTTTGTTGGATAAAAGAAGGGTGAAACCCAGGCATAGAAAATTGGTGTTTGCTCTTTGGGAAAAACTAATTGAAATTTGATGTTACCTATGCTTAGTTTATTAATTTCTATAAGAGCCTTAAGTCTGCTTTTTATTTGTCTTTCCGATATTTCTGTATCTAACTTATTAATCTTAAGCGATTCAAAAAAACGGTTAATATGTTCCTGAAGAAATAAAGGTATTCCATCAATTACCCTCAAAACCTCATAAACAACTATTTTGTTTTCGAATTCAAACTGATTGAAATCGCAACAACTTTTAATCTCTTTATTGAAAATGAAATTAGTGAGAAGACATTCTTCCATTAATATTTATTATTTATCTCTGGTGGCAAGATACTCTTCAATCAAGGATTTAGCCTTTTCTGAATTTTCGCTGTCAACAAAAATTTTAATTCTATCTTCAGGTAAGCCATCCACCCATCCTGCTTGTATGCTCGATTGGAGAACATCTTTCATAATACTGCCCATTTTGCTCTCTTCAAGCATTTCATGAATAAACAAGCCCTCAACTCTGGAGCCTTCATAAACAAGTTCTAATTCATCTGACATAGTTTTTCGTTTTAATTTTTCTATAAAGATAGGGAATTATTTCGAACAAAAGGAAGTAACAGAATGTGTTTGGAAATTAAAAACGCCGGTAAATTTATTTTGTGTTTAATCTGATAAGTGCAAATACCATAACTGCAGCACTAACTAACTGAATAGGAGATAGCATACTATCGTTAATAATATAATCGAAAAATATTGCTGAAATGGGGAAGAGCAGTTCACTTA
>JAOZNY010000445.1 GCA_029933565.1 Bacteroidales bacterium | reverse complement strand
GCCAAATCAATTGCCCACCTGAACCATCCCGGGAGAATGACAAATCCTAAAATTCCCGGAAACCTTTTTTGGTCATCAACTGATAAAGCCTGCGAAAACGGCGGTGCCATCCCTGAAAAGATGGATAGGGGAAAAATGGATGTAGTGATACAGTTATTTGTTGAGAGCGCAAAAAGAGCAATGGCTTCCGGCTTTGATATAATTGAACTCCAATTTGGGCATGGTTATCTTCTGGCACAATTTATTTCCCCGGCAGTCAACGATAGAGCCGATGAATATGGCGGTAGTTTTGAGAACAGGATTAAATTTCCACTTGAAGTGGCCAAAGCAGTTAGAAAAGCAGTTGACATCCCAATCATTGCTCGCATTAGTGCAGATGAAATGATTCCTTCAGGTTTTCATTTGGATGAGATGGTTCAACTATCTAAAATTTTAGAAACAATTGGAATCAATGCCATTCATGTGTCTGCGGGCTCTGTTTGCTCAACTCCCCCTTGGTTTTTTCAGCATATGTTTGTTCCAAAAGGTAAAACATGGGAACTTGCCAGGCAAATTAAAGATGAAGTAAATATTCCGACAATATTTGTAGGGCAGGTTAACAAGAAAGAAGACATAGAAAACCTTACGAAAAACTATAATGCTGATTACATAGCCATAGGCAGGGCATTAATTGCCGACCCCGATTTTATAGGGAAATATATAAATAAAACAGAAGGAAATATTCGTCCCTGCCTCGCCTGTGCCGAAGGTTGTTTGGGTGGTGTAAAATCAGGACAAGGGCTTCAATGTCTTGTAAATCCGGAAGTAGGAACAGAAACTAAAGTTTTTACTATGGCTGATAAACCAAAACATTATGCTGTTGTTGGAGGTGGACTGGCAGGAATGGAAACTGTTTTAACATTGAAAAAAAGAGGCCATATTGTTGATCTTTACGAGAAAAATGAGTTAGGTGGACAATTTAACCTAGCTCCGCTTACTCCGAATAAAAAATCAATGGAGGCTTTAGTGCCATACTTTATAAAAGAATTAAAAGATAATAACATAAATGTTATTTATAAAGAAGCCGTAAATTCAGATTTAATCGATAAATATGATGGAGTAATTATTGCATCGGGATCTAAGCCTACAAGTATTAAAATACCTGGTTTAGACAAATTCTACTGGGCGGAGATAATGCTTAA
>JAOZNY010000444.1 GCA_029933565.1 Bacteroidales bacterium | reverse complement strand
CCCGAACTAATTGAAGGGTCGATAAGTATTCCCGAACTTGAAAACTGCAAAGTTTTATTGGTGAAAACATTATTATTGTCGGTGGCCTTAAACTTGATGTTAATTCCTGTATAATTTTGCAGAGGTGTTCCACTAAAAAACCCATCTTCCGAAAGTGTCATTTCATTTGGGTAAAAATTTGTTGCAAAATCAACAATATGATTCTCGGGTAAAGTTTCAATACCAGACACCTCTGAGAACTGATAGTCGAGACTATTACCTTTTGAACTACCGGCAAACCACTTTGTTTCGGCTGGAATTTCATTTTCACCATAGTAAAATTTTATATCTCCTGAGGGAAAGAGTTTTACAGAAAAATTCAGGTTCGATTCTTCAGCCTGTCCATTTAAAGAGGTTTTCCAATAAAAAATAGCACCGCTGGCATCGCCTTCATACCAAATACCATCACCTTTCCATGAATAGAGATTTAGGTCGGCATTAAAGGGTGCAATTAATGCAGTACGTTTGAATAATAATTCATCTGATAGCAGATAGGGCCAAATATAAGTGTCGTCGTTAAATTTCAAAAATCCATCTGCATGAACAGTAATGGTTTCGTAATCCTTTCCATAAAATGGAAATGAGAAGTCGATAGCCTGCTCAACAGTACCGTTATTATTATTTGATGGATACAAACGATTTGCATTTACGTTAGGAAAAGGCCCTGAATTTGCTGTTTCAATATAATCGTGGTTAATACTCCAATAGTATGGTGCAGTTCCACCCGATGCTTCAAGTTGGCAATTAAATGGCTGCCCTTGAGGAGCAGGGGGAAGGCTATTATTGTCGATGTTAACTTCTGAGTGATTTAGTTGGTGAACGACCGACATGCTAACTGTTCCATTATGTGGAATAAAAATATTTGATTCAGGGCATTGTGTTTCGGTTAGACCATTGGTGTAATCCATTAGTGAATAGGAAATAAGAAAGCCACTGCCCCATTGTTCGGGATCGTGTTCGTTTACTATTACAAAGAATTTTGCGTAATCGCCAGTTTCAAAATAGCTTAACAGATGCGAAATATCTAATCCAAATTCAATGGTTTTATCTTCTTCTGTACTTCCACCCTGCATATTATTATCGCCGCCCTGATAATTAAAGATTGGAAAATCAAATATTTGTTCAGGCTCGGTGGCGGTTGT
>JAOZNY010000222.1:2850-4665 GCA_029933565.1 Bacteroidales bacterium | reverse complement strand
TACACTTACATATTTGTTTAAATAACTACTTTTGCGTATGATTCACGACCAAATGAAAAAACCAATAGTACCTAAACAAGTTTTACTATTCTTTTTATTTGCTGCATTTATTTTAGCAACGGTAACTGGTCAGCAGAATATTAATCCTGAAACAACTATTGCCCAAGCAGTAAACAATCCCGACAGTCTTGAAAAAGTGTATCACTATCACGATCTGGCTATTACCTATAAATCAACAGATTTAAACCTTGCAATATTTTACAATAAAAAAGCCCTCACACTAGCAAACCAAATTAAATCACCTGAGGCCTGTGCCCTCACTAATGAACTCATGGGTGAGTTATTCCAACAAAACAATAACCTCCAGCCATCAATAAATTATTATTTAATTAGTGCACGTATTTACGAAAACAACAACTGGCTAGCTGAACTTGCCGGAGTTTATTTAAAACTTGGTGAACTTTATTACAAAGACAACTTCAACCTAAAACAAGCACACTCCTATTATAATAAAGCCCTTGACTTAGGTATCAAAACCAATAATAAAAGTCAGATTGCTGATGTTTACAATAAAATCGCAGGCGTTCTTTTTAATCAACAAGTATACGACGAGACTCTTGAATATTATCTAAAATCATATGACTTGAGTATGACCATTGGGTACAAAAAAGGTATTGCCAGAGCCCTAAATAATATTGGTGAAATTTATAGAATAAAAGGCAATTTATCTCAGGCTTTTGAATATTATGAAAGAAGCCTTCTAATAAATGAAGATATTTCCTCAGTTAGGCAAACCGCGACAAATTTTGAAAATATGGGCATGGTAAGAAGCGCAGAGGGTAATACAAATGAGGCTTTCAAATTTTATGAAAGAAGTCTGGCACTTTACGATGAAAATAACTTTCCTGATGATAAAATTCAGATTCTTATTTTAATGGGAAAAGAATATCTTAAACAAGGTTTAGCAGAAAATGCATATCGGTCTTTTTATACTGCAAATGAAAATGCTAAACTTGTTAATGATTTAAATCAGATGTCGGAGTCTGCTTTGGGACTTAGCAATGCCCTTGAAAAACTTGGAAATTATCAGAGTTCATTGAAGCAATATAAAATACATTCTCAAATTACTGATTCAATTGTTGGTCGTCAAAAGATGCATCAGTTAACCATTATGCAGGCTAATTTTTTAAACGACCTAAATGTTAAGGAACTAAAACTAAAGAATAATGAAATTGCACTTTTAGAAAAGGAGAAACGCATCAACGCAATTAACTTCAATTTCATACTTTTTGTTTTTATTGCAATAGTTGCATTAGCAATTCTTATTGTTGTTAGGCAACGAATGAAGGCAAAAAAAGAAAAGATTATCAGGCATAAAAATATGGAACTGCATAAAACTCAGCAGGAACTAATGAAAGCGGAGATTAAAAGTAAGGACAACGACCTTACTAATTTTGCCCTTCACCTTGTTCAAAAAAACCAGATACTTCAACAATTAAAGAAAGACTTAAAATTACTCTCCAATAATACCGATAAAGAAACATCAAAGAAATTAAGAGACCTTAGCCTACATGTGCAACAAAGCCTTCAAATACAACAAGACCTTGAAGAGTTTCAACAAAAGGTTGACCAGACTTATTCTGATTTCTATGCGAAACTAAAAGAAAAATACCCCTCACTCACTAAAAACGAAGAACGACTGTGCGTTATGCTTAGGCTTAACTTAAGTTCGAAGGAAATTGCCTCCATTAATAATATTTCATTAAAGGCAGTAGAAATGAGTAGGTATCGTTTAAGAAAGAAATGCAATATTGA
>JAOZNY010000222.1:0-2750 GCA_029933565.1 Bacteroidales bacterium | reverse complement strand
TCTATTGAAAATGGAAAGTAATTACGCAATAGTAAAAGATGAACTAGTTGAAAAGTGCATTCTGGGCAATCGTCTTTCTCAACACAATTTCTACAATAAATACTCCGCATTTCTTTTTGGTGTAAGTTTGCGCTATGCTAAAAACAGAACTGATGCTGAAGATATTCTTCAAGAAGGTTTTATTAAAATTTTTAAATACTTGAAAGATTTCAGGTCAGATGGATCAATTGAAGGCTGGATGCGTAGGATAATTGTTACAACTTCATACAATTTTTATAAGAGAAAGAACTTGATAAACAAAAACATCGAGCCTGAGCACATTAATATTTCCTTACCTGGTGACCATGAAATAGTTTCAAATATGTCGCATGAAGAATTGCTGACAATAATTCAAAGGTTACCAAACGGATATCGTACAGTTTTCAATATGAACACATTTGAAGGATATTCTCACAAGGAAATTGGTAACAGAATGAATATTTCTGTAAATACATCAAAATCACAACTGTCGAGGGCTAAAACTTCCTTACAAAAAACAATCTTATCGTTATTCCAATCTGAAGAAAATAAAATAAATTTGGCAACTTGCCCTTGTTAATAATAATTAATAAACAAATATCTATGAAAAGAATTTACATTTTATTGAGTTTTATTAGCCTTACATTTTTAGGTTTCTCACAAACAATTCTCCAAGAAGATTTTAGTGATGGCACTATGCCTCCAACAGGCTGGTCTATTGATGGTTTAGCTGCTAACTGGTCGAATTCATCCAGTAACAGTGCAGGGGGAGTTGCCCCTGAAGCTAAATTTACCTATGATAATTCAATAGCAGTTACTCGTTTTATTTCACCAGAACTTAATTTAACAGCATTCGAATCTGTAACTTTAAGATTCAACCATTTTTACGACAATTACTCAGGTACAGATCCTAAAATTGGCGTAGCAACCCGTTCAGGAGGAAAAGGAGAATGGACAAGTGTTTGGGAAGTAGGCCCTTCAGGAAACATTGGCCCTGAATTACATATGATTGAGATTGATAATGACGATGTTGGTGCCGCAGATTTCCAATTTTGTTTTTATTTAGACGGTAACCTTTACAATATGGACTATTGGTATATTGATAACATTGTACTTTATAATCCTTTACCATTGGATGCTGAACTTACTGTAATTACAACACCAACTTATCTTAATGGACCAACAGAAGTTACAGGAACAGTTTCAAACTGGGGAAATGACTTCATTGTATCCCTTGATATTGATTGGCAAGTTGGTGATGGCGATGTAAACAGTACATCATTTACAGGTTTGGCAATAGGAACAGGCGATTCGTATGATTTTACTTGTGATCAATTACTTGATTTCCCAATAGGCACTTACGATTTACATGTTTGGATAAGAAATGCAAACGGTGCACCTGATGGTGACCAAAACAATGACTCACTAACTAAAGAAGTAAATGTAGTGAGCCACCTTGTTCAACGCATTCCATGTTTTGAGGAATTTACAAGTTCAACCTGTGCACCTTGTGCTGGTTACAATGAGCAGTTTATTCCTTGGGTAGGTAATCATGCCGAAGAGATTACCCTTGTAAAATACCAAATGAGTTGGCCGGGAGCCGGTGACCCATACTACACTGACGAAGGTGGTGTAAGAAGAGGATACTACGGAGTAAGTTGGGTGCCATGGCAAGTAGCAGGTGGAAATCAGATTGAAACCAGTATTGGTGCAGTTAATGCATTCTTTGATGAAGCAATTAATAATCCTTCATTTGTAAAGATAGTTGGATCCCATAGCATTAGCGGAACATCAATTGATATTACAACAACAGTACTTCCATTTGCCAATTTAACTAACAGCAGGGTACATATCATAGTTTTTGAAAACGTAACTACTGAAAATACTGGAAATAATGGTGAAACTGAGTTCCACCACGTAATGATGAAAATGATTCCTGATGCAAATGGAACAAGCGTTGATTTTACAGATCGCGTACCATATACAATTACTGATCAAGTTGACCTTTCAGGTACTTTTATCGAAGAGTATGATGATCTGGGAGTTGCTATAATTGTTCAGGATTTCGCAGGAAAAACAATCTTTCAATCAGTTTATTCGCTTGAAGATGCATTATTTGCAACCGAAGAGGGGCTCGAAGATGTTTTAATGGATGGAACATCATATCCTGATTTCAATACTGATGTTTTGGAATATAATATGGAACTTCCTGAAGGAACCACAGTAGTGCCACTAATGGAGGGTATCCCTTTGGATGATAATGCAACAGTTGTTGTAGTTCCGGCTGAAGAACTTCCTGGAGCAACTACAATTGACGTTTTTGCCGAAGACCTTGCAACTTACCAAAGGTACACTTTCAACTTCACAGTTCAAGTGGGTATTGAAGATCAAAATGCCAATAACATCAAATTATTTCCAAACCCAAATAGTGGTCAATTCTACATTAGTGGAATTGAAGATGCTACAGTTAGCATTTACACCGTTTCGGGAAAAAGAACTGCAGAATACAAAAATTCTAATGGAAAAATTGATGCTTCTGAATTAAGTAATGGAATTTATTTTATTAAAATTAATTCTGATCAAAATACTGTAAGCAAACGCTTTACTATCAATAAATAATAAAGTTTTATAAAAAATACTAAGGCCGGATTATTAATTTAGTTCGGCCTTTTTTTTATTAATTGGAATCGCTATTCTGATTTCTTTGTATATTTTTGCATCCACTTAAAAAA
>JAOZNY010000221.1 GCA_029933565.1 Bacteroidales bacterium | reverse complement strand
ACTTTTTGTTAATGGTATTCCATTAGTAGTAGTGGAATTAAAAAACCCTGCCGATGAAAATGCCACTATCAAATCAGCATTTAAGCAATTGCAGACTTATAAGGCGTTAACCCCTTCATTGTTCACCTACAATGGTATTTTAGTTGTTTCCGATGGTCTTGAAGCAAAAGCAGGTTCGCTATCTGCCGATTATTCAAGGTTTATGGCATGGAAGTCAATCGATGGGAATATCGAAGCATCACCACTTGTTAGCCAACTGGAAACCCTTATTAAAGGAATGCTAAACAAAAAGACACTTCTTGATTTAGTGAGGCATTTTGTAGTATTTGAGAAAAGTAAAAAGGAAGATAGTAAAACAGGAATTGTCACTATTAATACGGTTAAGAAACTTGCAGCATATCACCAATATTATGCTGTAAACCGTGCGGTTGAGTCAACTATTAGGGCAAGCGGTATTACTAAAAGTAAAGCAGAAAAGTTTTTAATGCCAGAATCTGCTGAAAGTTATGGTTTGCCTGCCGTAAGCCAACAACCAAAGGGAGATAAAAAGGGTGGAGTTGTGTGGCATACCCAAGGTAGCGGCAAATCACTCTCTATGGTGTTTTTTACAGGTAAAATAGTATTAAGCCTCAACAACCCTACAATAGTTGTTATTACCGACCGTAATGATTTGGATGATCAACTATTTGACACTTTTGCCTCATGTACACAATTATTGCGGCAAGAGCCTAAGCAAGTTGAAAACAGAGATCAACTAAAGAAGTTGCTTAAAGTTGCCTCCGGAGGAATTGTATTTACAACTATTCAGAAATTTCAGCCAGAAAGCGGCAATGTTTACGAGCAGTTATCCGATAGGGATAATATTGTTGTAATAGCAGATGAAGCCCACCGTACTCAATATGGTTTCAAGCCTAAAACCATAGATGACAAAAATAAAGAAGGTGTTGTTATTGGTAAGAAGACTGTTTACGGCTTTGCAAAATATATGCGTGATGCCTTGCCAAAAGCCACATACTTAGGATTTACAGGTACACCAGTTGAAAAAACAGATGTTAACACACCCGCAGTATTCGGAAACTATGTTGATATTTATGATATTGCCCAGGCTGTAGAAGATGGTTCAACAGTTAAAATATATTATGAAAGCCGATTGGCAAAAGTCAACTTAAGTGATGAAGGAAAAAAGTTGGTAGAGGATCTGGACGAGGAACTAAAAAAGGAAGACCTCACCGATTCGCAAAAAGCCAAGGCAAAGTGGTCGCAATTGGAAGCCCTGATAGGAAGCAAAAAGCGTCTTGAAACAGTTGCCAAAGATTTGGTAACTCATTTTGGGCAAAGACAGGAAGTATTCGATGGCAAAGCAATAATTGTTGCCATGTCGCGTAGAATTGCTGTGGAACTGTATGAAGAAATAATAAAACTAAAACCCCAATGGCATTCCAATGATTTAGATAAAGGAGCGATTAAGGTTGTAATGACTGCTGCTTCCTCCGATGGTCCGGAAATCTCAAAATTTCATACTACTAAGCAGCAACGCAGGGAACTTGCCGATCGTATGAGAGATCCAAAAGATGAAATGAAGTTGGTAATTGTAAGGGATATGTGGTTGACAGGTTTTGATGTGCCATGTTTGCATACAATGTATATTGATAAACCAATGAAAGGTCACAATCTTATGCAGGCCATAGCAAGGGTTAACAGGGTTTATGGTGATAAGCCCGGCGGACATATCGTTGACTATTTGGGAATTGCGTCAGATCTCAAAAAAGCCTTATCCTTCTATTCTGATTCAGGTGGCAAAGGTGATCCAACAATAGCACAAGATCAGGCTATTCAACTTATGCTTGAGAAACTAGAAATAGTATCAAATATGTACCATGGCTTTGAATACGAAGATTATTTTGAAGCCGATACATCGCGTAAACTTTCGTTGATACTAGCGGCTGAAGATCATATCCTTGGTCTTGATGACGGTAAGAAAAGATATATTAATGAAGTAACAGCACTTTCAAAAGCATTTGCCATTGCCATACCACACGAAGCGGCAATGGATGTAAAAGAAGAAGTATCATTTTTTCAGGCTGTAAAAGCAAGGCTGGCCAAATTTGATCGTACAGGAACCGGCAGAACAGACGAAGAAATAGAAACCACCATAAAACAGGTTATCGACCAGGCGCTAGTTTCTGAAAAAGTAGTTGACGTATTTAGTGCAGCAGGCTTAAAGAAACCTGATATTTCCATTTTATCGGAAGAGTTTTTGCTGGAGATTAAAGATATGAAGCATAAGAATGTTTCTATCGAAGTATTAAAGAAACTTCTTAATGACGAGATCAAGTCGAGAGGGCGGACAAACATAGTAAAGGAGAAGTCATTGTCGGAAATGCTTGAGAATGCCATTAGGAAGTACCATACTAAAATACTTACTGCCGCCGAGGTTATTGAGGAGTTGATCGAGTTAAGCAAGAAGATTAGTGAAATGGATCATGAGGCTGAGGACTTGGACCTTACCAAATTTGAATATGCCTTTTACTCTGCTGTTGCCAACAACGACAGTGCAAAAGAACTTATGCAGCAGGATAAGTTGCGCGAACTGGCCGTAATATTAACCGAGCGTGTAAAACAAAACACTTCCATCGACTGGACGATAAAAGAAAGCGTAAGGGCAAAACTAAGGGTAATAGTAAAGCGTACCCTCCGCCAGTACGGCTACCCACCCGATATGCAAAAACTAGCCACTGACCTTGTTATAAAGCAGGCTGAGAGGATTGCTGGGGAGTTGAATTAATCTTTGTTGTATTAATCAGTACACTTTTGTTATGGAAAGACATAAAATAACATTTAGCAAATATTTTGCTTCTCTTGATAAACAAAATAGAGATAATGAATTTATTATATTTGAAAATATCTTGTTTGAGACAATTACATTTGAGAATCCATTATTTGCGCAAAACAAACATTACAAAAAAATAATCTATAAGAACTGCGAATTTGGTTCAGATTTCGATATCGGTAGAAATAATTATGATTCAATAGAGATTATTGGATGTATAGTTAATAATATCACATTTAATAAGGGGGTTATTTCTGAGAGATTGTTAATTTCTGAGTCAAAAGTTAATAGTACGATTCTTATAGATATTAATACACGACAAGGTGTTAAAATAATTGATTCTGAATTTGAGCAATTAACTTTTGGTGCTGCTGGAATAGCATTCAGTGGGATAGAGATTAGCAGCAATAATAACTCCAAAGTAAATAACCTGAAGATTAATATAAATGGGAAAAGTAGAATTAATATTCATTCTATTAATGTGGAAGAATTAGTATTTACTGGAACCTTCAATACTCAAATAAGTATTAAGAATTGTCATATACAAAAGTTTCTCAATAGTACTTTGCAAGTTCGTGCCGGGTTTGTAATAGATAATATAAAACCCATTAAGAAAGAATCTTCTATTATTGATTTATCAAGATGTGAGATACATCATCTGGAAGTGTTAAATTCTAATCTAAGAAATTATGAAACCCTAAAATTTAGGAATTCAAAGTACACAACAATAGTTTTTAGTAACTCAAAATGGAAAACAAATGTACAGGATTACATTTATGATTCAATAGACGAACATCGCTTTCTTAAAAATAAGATGGGTGATTTAGGCAACAAAGTAGACGAATTATTTTTTCTTGCTTATGAGTTGGATGCTCACCGTCAATCATTAAAGTTTAATAAAAGGCCTGGAGAAAAAACTATACTTTTTTTAAATCGGTGGACGAATAACTTTCGTTTGAGTATTTGGTTGCCACTTTTCTGGTTTATAATAGTAAGTTGGCTTTTTTACTTTTCAATAATAGGGAATGAGGGTTTAAGTTTTACTGATTATTGGGGGAAATACTTTATTTTTATTAATCCCACACACAGGATAAATTTTCTTGGTACAGAATTATCTAACTGGTCGTTGTTTGTTGACTTTTTTGGTAGGTTAATCTTGACCTATTTAATTTATCAGTTTGTGCAGGCATTTAGGAGGCATTCTGTTAGGTGAAAGGGTGGTCATCACAACAACTTCTCATTCATCTCATCAACAATATCATTCTCAAAACTATCAAGGTATATTTGGGTAGTTTTTTCGTCGGAATGATGCATGGCCTCGCTGATTAATGAAGTAGATGCTCCATTACGCTTTAAAGTGGTTGCCCATGTGTGTCTTGCTACATAGGTTGTGAGCTGCTGAGGATTGGAAACTTCTGCTAGTTTGCCTAGTTTCTTTAAGTATGTATTTGTAACCCGTATATATGATTTAATCATCTTTTTTTTCTTGTCTTTAGATTTGTATTCCTCTTTTAAGGCAGGCAAAACATAATCAGTACCAAAATTGAATTGGCTATAGTAGTCCATAATTTCCTGTACGGGGGGTAGTATTTTAATGTTGTGTGGTTTGCCATTTTTTGAGCGGATGTATCTTATTCTCCCGTCTTGAATGTTTGACCATTTAAGCAAACAAATGTCGATGGCATTCATTCCCATAGTATAGTAACTAAAGAAGAAAAGATTTTTTGCATCACCTATTCTGCTGTTCTCAATTGGTTTGTAGTTTTTAAGTTTCTCTAAATCTGTATTACTTAAAGCACGTTTGATAGTATCTGTTTCAAGTTTTGAAATATTATATC
>JAOZNY010000045.1:15325-16826 GCA_029933565.1 Bacteroidales bacterium | reverse complement strand
AGGGTGGCCTCGTGAATTTCTGCGCCATCGTAAACGCCACTACCAGAAAGTACTACTGCAAATTTCTTCATGATTTATTAGTCTTTTATATTTTAGACTAAATTACAAAACTTATTGATTTAAGTTGCAAACTTTAAATAGACATAGGCTGAAGGCTAAGTTATAAACTTAGCCTAGGTCAGTTATCAGCCCTAGATCAAGAGATTTCAAAAAAAAGGGGCTGCTCCAAACAGAACAACCCCGGCAATTTGCGTAAACTTATTAAAAATTTCTTAAAACCAGCCAAATTTAAAACTGACATTAAAGTTAAAAGCATCAAGTGCTTTTGTTGGAATATCAGTAATCATTAAGTTGTTATTATCATAGTACTTGTATTGTAAAAGCACTCCATTAGTTAGGCGATAGGAAGCCCCTAATGATATCCTGAAAAACTTGACGATATTAAACTCAATTTCTGCACCCGGTTCGAAAACTAAAAAAGCATCAGAATCGTAGTAATTATCATCCCAGTACTGTTCGTCCCACATATTGCCTTTTTGAGCAACAACTCCACCACCTCCAAATAGAATTGGAAAACTAACATGTATAGGAGATTGAGGGGCTATAATTGGCTCGATAAAAAATCCGCCATAACCTCCAGCCATATAATAATCGCCTGTATTGGTTGTTTTATCAATATTATTAAAGAAACTTTTTCCGGCTATACCTATTGCAAGATGATGGTTAATTATCCATGCTGCTCTTCCTCCAAGTTGTATGGCATCTTTTCCATCAATTTGAGTATATCCAATGTTAAATGCGCCATAACCACCATGTGTTACACTTTTGCCGTCATCATTTTTGAATATGGTTTTAAACTCATTTTGGTTTTCCTGAGCTACGGTAACCCCAATAAAAATAAATGAGATTATTAATGTTAAAATAGTTTTCCTCTTCATGATATTATTTATTTAATTGTCGAAATGTATATTTTATGTTTATTGAAAAATCGTAGAAATTTGCTTTTAGTTTACTAAAGGATTGTAATTCCAAGAATGGTTTGAAATCGATTGCTAATGTTAAAGGGACTTTAATAAAAGTATACTCCACCCCAAAAATAGCATCCAAACCTAAAACAGGCCCTGTCACCCTTTCCTCATAATAATATACTCCGCTCGGGCTATTATATGATTTGTAGCGTTCAACTCCATTAACATATCCAACATGTGCACCTCCCCCAAAATACATTTGAAGGTCGTGAACACCATCAAATATTAGTGGTTTTTGTGCTTCTACCAAACCATATACCTGCATGCCTCCCTGACGGAATCCTAAAATTCCTTCAAGAGCAACCTTTCGGTCTTTTATAATTTTTCCGCTTAATCCGGATGTATACCCCATTCTTATTCCAATTCGCTGTTCGTAGAGTTGACCAAACAGGCTTATGGAAAATAACAGTATCAGAAATGTAATTGTAGGTTTACGCATAACAAATGTTTTACTGATGAATTACTGAACCTGA
>JAOZNY010000045.1:6911-15225 GCA_029933565.1 Bacteroidales bacterium | reverse complement strand
ATTAAAAATTGAAGTGTTGCATTTTACAAACTACTTATTGCCTATTTTGAATTTTCCTGATAATACATATGCTTTTATGCTTATCCCTTTTGAAGTAACATTTCCAAGTTTACCAGTAGTTTTTACAAGCTTTTTTTCATCATCCTCTTTAACTGTTTTCTTGTCTTTGATTTCTTCGGGAAAATAAATTCCTGCTCTTTCATTGTAAATTACATCAAGTTCAAACAGTTGATCTTCGTCTTTATAAATACTAATGTCGGTGCTTTCTCCATTAACTATAATACTGTTAACATTATTGCTTACATTTTTAATGATTACATCTCCATAATTTGCATCAACTTCAAGTTGACCTTTTAGATTTTTAATCTCTAAATAACTAAAGGAATTTTTGGCTTTAATTTCGTTTACCAATTCCAAAAAATATTTATCACGACTTGAATTTATATCCAAATAATTTGATTTATCGATGGTTAGTCTTGATGAACGGCTTTCTATTTTCAATCTATCAGTTTCATCTAATTTTAATTCTGAATAATACCCAAGATAGAGTTCACCATTGTTAATGTAACTTATGTTGGCATTGGCAAACTGAAGGTTTAAAAATGTTTTACCATTAAATGAATGTGCCTTAATATTGCCATTTGACAGAAAAATATCAACAGGCCCATCATGATCTGAGGAATAAATATCACCATATTTATTTTCAATTCTTATTGTAATATTTTTGGGTAGATAAATAACATAATCTATTTGCGTTTTAGTGCCTCCTGCAAATACAGTATTTGCCAGGTCTTTTACATCCGACCAAAAAGTTCCCTGTCCGGCAAACGAAGTTTTTGCAATAACGTAATGTTCAGAAGAAGTAAAGTCGAAGTTAATATAATCGAAAGTGCTTTTAAGTTTTGATTCTTTATTAGAAATAACTTTAAGATTAATATCAAACCTAACTGAGTCTTTTTCCCAACTAATAAGTTGAATATTTCCGTATTTGTTGGTCACCTGAACCTCTGTTTCAGCATTTACGCTAAATGACTCACTCAGGCTCCGGCTTTTCTCAAAAGGCTGGCCTATGGCCATAAATCCTGTAAAAAGCAGGATTAGTCCGATGATTTTATATTGTATTATGAATCTCTTCATGATTATTATTTTTCTGTTCTGGTTTAATTTGGTTTAGCATATCCTCCAAAATTTCAAGTTTTATTCTGTAATTTTGAATCATGGCTTCAATCACTTCATGGTTGTCAGCATTGTCGTTTAAATCTTCTTTCAGTTCTTTAAATAAAACATCCAAATCAGAAAACTCCATACTAATGGCTTTTTGCAATGCCGGTGAATTACTTGTAAGCCTGATGAATTCCTGCTTTTTGTAATTAATTTCTGCCGAATAATAAAGTTCAGCCTCGATAAGGTTTTTATAAAGTGGATTTTCCTCAATCATAAATGAATTGCTCTCGGCTACAACCGAAGTAGTTTTGTTATTCATAAAATCGTGAAAATAATATGATGAAACAAAGATCACAACAACTGCCGCTGCCCTAACTGCAAAAGTCTTCCAGTTTAAACTGATGCTCTTCTTCTCAGGCTTTTTTATTTTTTCCCAAACATCCTGACTTGGTACCTGAGTATCGAAACTCTCTCGGTTTTCCAGAATGAATTTTTCCAGTTTATCAGTTTTCATATACCTTATCTTTTAATATTTCCTTAATCCTTCTCTTCGCCCTCATATACTGCGATTTGGAATTTGATTCACTAACGTTCAGTATTTGCGATATTTCTCTGTGGTCGTAACCTTCCAACAGATATAGTTGAAAGATCATCCTGCTACCATTTGGTAATTCTTCCATTGCATTTTTTATCATTCTCACATTCAAATTTGGAAGTTCTACATCTTCATCAGGCTTCTCTCCAAAGCGACCTATATCTTCACAGAACTCCAGATCTGCTTTTTTTCTCTTTATTTCATTAATGCACTTATTCACTGTTATTCTTTTTAGCCATGCCCCAAATGTTGACTCAAACCTAAAACTTCCCAGTTTCATAAAGGCCTCCGTAAAAGCTTCTTGCAGCATATCTTCAGCCTCTTCGCGACCTCGCATCATGCGATAGCAAGTGTTGAACATAGCCCCTGAATACAACTTATACAGTTGATACTGGGCTTTGCTGCTACCTCTTTTGCTCTTTTCTACAAGATCTTTATGTATGTCTAAATGCTCTGTGGCCAATTATCTAAGCTTTCCTGCAATATTAACGACAATACAAATACAATAGGGTCGCAAGAGGGAAGAATTTTTTTTGGTTGTCGAGTTAACAATGATAACAATGACAACAATGATAACCCGATAACAATTCCCTACCTTTACAAAATGCAAAAAACCATCAACATATCTACCAGCACCCGCGAAGGACTTTTTGATATTACTTCTGAAGTTGAAGCAATTGTAATACAAAGCAAAATTGCTGAAGGCATAGTAAATGTTTATGCCCAAGGCGCCACAGCCGCAATTATGATACAAGAAAACTGGGACGATTCGGTACAAATGGATGTTGTCAATCTGCTTAAAAAACTAATCCCCAAAGGCGTTTGGCTACATGATGCCCAGGATGGTAATGGCGATTCACATTTAAAAGCCGGAATTATTGGGCCCTCAGAAACCATCCCAATTATAAATGGAAAACTGGGTTTATCCACCTGGCAAAATATTTTCTTTTGTGAATTTGATGGACCAAGGAGCGAAAGAAAAATAGTTGTCAGTATTATGGAATAGTTAATCTACTATGCCAGTTATTGCATGCCTCAAATAATACTCAATTCAACATTATTTTTAAGTAAAATGTCATCTTTTTTCAATTCCATTAGGGGTAGTAAGGGAATAATTGCGTCACACCTACATATAAACTAAAATAAATTAATATGAAAAAGTTCTACAGTATTATTACATTATTAGTTTTTATGCTTGTTTCTCTTAACAGTTATAGTAGTTTGTCGATACTATTAGTAAACGACAACGACTATGATCTAGAGAGAGTAGAAGTAATAAAAACTGCAATTACCAATGCAGGTTACGAATTTACATTTTTTGATGCCGGCACTCAAGCCGCTTCACCATCATTAGAGTTAATGAATTCACACGACCTAGTAGTTTGGTATACAGGAAACGATGGTGGTTCTATTTATTTTTGGAATGGAGACGAAACTGACAATGAAACAATTAAAGCCTATCTTAACGGTGGCGGAATGATGTGGATTCAGGGTCTTGATTTCCTATACGATAGATACCCAACAACTCCTACAATTTTTGAAGAAGGCGATTTTGTTTATGATTATATGGGAATTTCTGAATACCATGCACAATCACACGTTGATGATGGTTTATATTCAGATGGTGTTCCTCAGTTCGACCTTGTTGAAGGCAATGGCATCTTTACTTTAGATCCAATGTTATGGTCATACGCAACAATGTGGTATGCCGACGCTGTACTTCCAACAGAAGAAGCAAGCGGTGTTTATAAAATGGGTCCTGAAGGTTATGATTTTGATGCTTATTATGGCTGTGTTTACAACGAAGTTGGAGATGCTAAAATTTTAACTCTTAACACAGAAACTGCCAGACTAGATTCACAGGAAAACACTGATGAACTTTTCTCACAAGGATTAGGATATTTTGAGCAGTTTGGTGGTGGTTCAGCTGGAGTTCTTTCTACTCTACTTGTAAATGATAATGGTTATGCACTTGACAGAATTGAAGTTATTAAAACAGCACTTGACAATTCAGGTTACGAATATATTTATTTCGATGCTGCTACTGAAGGTACTTCTCCTTCATTGGAATTTATGAGCGATTATGACCTTGTTGTTTGGTATACAGGTAATGATGGTGCCGGACTTTATTTCTGGAATGGCGACGAAACTGATAACGAAGCTATTAAATCATATATCGATCAGGGTGGTATGATGTGGATTCAGGGTCTTGATTTCCTTTACGACAGGTATTCTGCTACTCCAGTTAACTTTGTTACAGGTGATTTTGTTTATGATTATATGGGTATTGGTGAATATTTTGCACAGTCTCATGTTGATGATGGAGTATACTCTGATGGAGTTGAGCAATTTGATGTTGTTGAAGACAATGGTATTTTCACCATGACTCCTTTGAAATGGTCGTTTGCAACTATGTGGTATGCCGATGCATTAATGCCAACTGAAAACGCAACTGCCGTTTATCAAATGGGACCGACAGGTTATGATTTCGACACTTATTATGGTAGTATTTACAATGAAATAGGTGATGGAAAAGTACTTTCAATAAGTACTGAAACTGCTCGTTTCGACACACAAGAGAATTGTGACTTATATTTCCTTCAAGGTATGGATTATTTCAGCCAATGGGGTACAGGTTCAGGAAATGTTAATGTTGAAGAAATAAATGTAACTGCCGAAGGTGGAGTTTCTGAAATTACTGAAGATGGTGGAAGTTTACAAATGCTTGCAGAAGTATTACCTGAAAACGCTACTATTAATTCTGTTTTCTGGTCACTCTCAAGCGAAACAACTTATGCATCTATTTCAAACGATGGTTTGGTACAAGCATCAGGAACAACAGTTGGAAATGGTACTGTTTGGGTAAAAGCAGTTGCTGCCGATGGTTCAGGAGTTATGGACTCACTTGAAGTTACTATCTCAAATCAAGGTGCTAACTCAGGTGGATTTGAAATTTTACTTGTAAATGATAATGCTTATGGAACTGACCGTTATAAGACTTTAGATACTACTCTTATGAATTTAGGTTATGCCTATAATGTTTATAATACAATTACTGAAGGTGAAGCACCAAGCGCAGAGCTATTAGATGCATTTCAGTTAGTTATTTGGTATACCGGTAATGATGGTGTTGACTTATACCTTTGGGATGTGAGCGATACTTTAAGTTATAAATTTAATACTGACCTTCAGCAATATACTGACAATGGTGGCGATGTTTGGGTTATAGGACAAGACTTTATGTATGATGTTTATGGTGGTGCACCAGTGGCATTCGCCGAAGGAGAATTTGTTTATGACTATTTAGGAATTGCAAACTACGCTGTTCAGGCAAAAGTTGATGATGAAGGTTTAGGTCTTCCTCAAATGGATGTGGTTGCTGACAATGGTGTTTGTGAATTTACACCTGTAACATGGTCAGTAAGTGCACTTTGGTATGCCGATGGTTTCGAACTTACCGATAATGCATCAGCAATTTACCAAATGGGACCAAGCGATTATATTCTTTCACAATATTATTGTGGTTTACAAAATGAAATTAATGAATCGCACATTATGACATTTGCTGTTGACATTGCTCTTATGGATACTCGTGAAAATATGGAAACTATGTTCCATGAGGTTCTTGAGTATTTCAAAGGACTTTTAAGTGTTAACGAACATTCGCACGATCAGGTTATTGTAAGTAATATTTATCCAAATCCAACTTCTGATAACGCAACCATTCTTTATGAACTTAAAAACACTTCTGAGGTTGCCATCAGGTTAACTGATATCACCGGAAAAGTTGTTTTAAGCGAAAATATGGGAACTCAAACTAAAGGTATGCAGCAATATATTATTTCTGCTAATCAGTTAGGTTTAAATAATGGAATCTATTTTTATAGTCTCATTATTAATAACAAAACTGTTACTGGTAAGATGGTAATTAATAAGTAGTTTTTTTTTCATTCCGCCTTCCTGTGGTTAAAGCAGGGAGGTGGATTTTAATAATAAGAATGTACAGAAACTTAAACCATATTATTTTAATAATCAGTATTTTTATTGCAGCAAATTTATTTGCCGACGATTACGAAAAGGCAGCAATTAAAACTGCTACTGATTTTATAGAAATTAATAATAAGGAAATTAAGTATATTCTTAATGAAGATTATCTGGAGGTTATAAAAGATAAAACGATTATTGCTTTTGCATTTAATATTGAGCCTGCCGGATTTGTGGTGGTCAATTCAAAAAATAATGAAGTAGTGGCGTTTTCGTTTGACAATTACTTACCAAATATCGACAGCCGGGAATGGGAAATATTTTCTGGACTGATCACAAATATTAATCCAAAAAATAATTTACAATCTGAAGTGAGTACTGCTTCAAATGCTAGCAATTTCGAAATTGGGCCTTTTGTTTATTCACTTTGGGGACAGGTTAACTGCAAAGATAATTACGGAAATACAGTTAATGTTACTAACACATTTACTCCCAATAATTACGCTGTTGGTTGTGTTGCCGTTTCAATGTCAACATTATTGCAGCATTACAACTGGCCTGTTAACGGAACTGGTTCACACACTTATAGCGATAATTACGGTAGTAGTAATGGGACATATTCAGCAGATTTTGAAAATACTGAATATCCCTGGAATAATATGCTGAATCGTTACAACAACAAAGCCTCAACGCAAATAGAAAGAGAAGCTGCTGGACTTTTAAATTTTCATGCAGCTGTAGCACTCGAAATGGACTTTGAATACAATGGTTCAACATCAAACGTAAACAGAATTCCTGCCGCCGGACAAAATTATTTTAGATATTCTTCTCAAAACAGATATCCATCGTCCAGCGTTTTTTGGCCCTTACTCGATAGTAATATGATGCGTGAAATTCCGGTTATTTTAGCAATAGCAGGAAATGGATATGGTCATTCTGTTGTTTGCGATGGAATGAGAATTGAAGAAGACAATACTTTTTATTACCATTTAAATATGGGATGGTGGGGTTCAGCAAATGGATGGTACAGATTAAAAGAAGATTGGAATGCCGGTGGTTACTCAGAAATTACTGGTGGCGTTTTTAATTTTTTACCAATTCCTTCTCTCGAAACACCTTATTTTGAAGTGGATATAGATTCAGTTACTGTAAAATGGGAGTATCCTGAAACACCAAATTTCAATGCATTTGAATTGCAACAAAGTGTAGATGGTGGAAGTTGGGAAACCATAGTGGATACACTCACACAAAAGTATTTTACTGTTTTTGTTGATACTGAAATAGAAAATAAATTTAGGGTAAAGGCACAAAACAATGGCTTATGGGGTACCGATAGTTGGTCGATAGAAGAAACTGCAATTTGGGACAATACCAGTATTTTTGAAAACCATAAAACTTTTGAAATTAGCATTTACCCAAATCCGGTAAGTAATTTTATTACAATTAATTCTCCTTATAACTTGAAAAACTGCCAGATTCAAATTTTTGAATTAAGTGGTAAAGAAGTTTATTCTACCTCCGTTTTTAGTGAACTAAATCATAATAAGATTAATGTAAGTGAGTTGAGCCCTGGATTTTATCTATTAACTTGCAAAACTGAAAAAACAATGAGTTCAATAAAATTTATTAAACTATAAAACAATGAACAACACATTATTAGCAAAATATTTGTCAGGTGAGTGCTCGCAAAATGAGGCTAAGTTGGTTGAAGATTGGAAGCAGCAAAACCTAAAAGAATTTGATGAAGCCTTTGAAGCATTTAATGCCAATCTGTTTTATTCAAACTCTTATAATTCAGAAACTGCATTCAATAACCTTCATTTAAAAACAGCAACTGAAAAGTTTAGTTTTTGGCATAAACGTCAATACTTAATGGTGGCAGCAAGTTTTATAGGTTTTTTAATGGTGGTTTCAGGACTTTTATACGATAGTTCACTTAATCATGAAATACTAAATGAGTCTGATGGTATTTCATTAGTTCAACTTCCCGATGGATCAGCAATACAATTAAATCAAGGCAGTTCAATTTCTTATAAAGAATCATGGTTTAGCGGTTTTAACAGAAATATCACCTTGAAAGGGAAAGCATTTTTTAAGATTGCAAAAAATCCTGAAAAAGAATTTATTGTTGAAACCAATCAATTAAATGTTACTGTTTTGGGTACACAATTTACTATAAACCAAAATGGCGATAGAACACAATTCGTTCTTAGTGAAGGTAAAGTGAAACTTGAAGGATTGGCAATAAATAATGAGATATTTGTTGATAAACCAGGACAGCAAATAATAATTGAAGAAGGAAATATTGTTAAGAATAATATTGTTGATGCAGCACTTTATGTTTCGTGGATTGATGATAAAATTTATTTTGATAATTGCTCCGTTGAGAAAGTTTTACAAATGCTAAACGACAGTTATCAAATTGAAACCAGAGTTAGTAATCCACAACTTCTTGACAAACAAATTTTAGGAACTGCACCTTCTGACGATCCCATACTTATTATTAATGCTCTCTCTCATATTATAGAATCTGACATAGAAATAATCAACCATAAATAGCTATTAAACAGC
>JAOZNY010000045.1:0-6811 GCA_029933565.1 Bacteroidales bacterium | reverse complement strand
TCATATTATAGAATCTGACATAGAAATAATCAACCATAAATAGCTATTAAACAGCAATAAACTTTCCAATAAAATGAAGTTAGTTAAAACTGAAAAAAAGATTTCCTATTATCCCCTATTGAGAGGGGAATCAGGGGTGTGTCAACTGGAAATCCAATCGTTTTTTCAGTTTATTTGCTGAAGCCGTTCAACGAAGATAAAAAACAAAATAATTAACTGTTTTTTTTCAGTTATAATACGATAGTATTACCATAATAAATCAAATAATTAAAACGATGAATAAGACGATTACCTTAATTTTTTTGCTGGCCTTTGTTTTTGCAATGACAGCATTAAATGTAGAAGCATCATCACAAACCAATCCCGAAGGCAATAATCTTGAAGGCACGGTTAAATCAATGGAAAAAAAATATAGTGTTTCTATTACCATTGAAAAAGATGCTTTAAACGAAACTCTAAATTCAAATTCCAAGGAAGTTTTAAACAGTGCCACAATTGAAGAAGCAATGGAAGCACTTGTTGCCGGGAGTACACTTAAGTACAAAAAATTGCGTAATGATTATTTTATAATTAAAACAAAATCTCCTAAGCAACAGGCAGTTCCGGTTACCGATACCATTAAAGGGGTTGATAACCAACTGAGAAACATTTCCGGAAAAGTTACTGAAGCAACAACAGGCTCCCCTTTGCCGGGAGTTAATGTTGTTGTTTTAGGAACTACAATTGGTACTGTTACCGATATGGAAGGTAGTTTTATTATTATGGTAAAACCCGAGCATAAAATACTTGAGATTTCAATGTTGGGGATGAAAACTATTACAAGAGAAATTGGTTCAGAAAGTTATTTTAATTTTCAGTTAAAGGAAGATGCCTTCGGCCTCGACGAAGTAATTGTCGCAGGTGTTGCATCAAAAACATCTAAGAAAAATCTTACAATTAGTGTTGACAAGGTAAACGATAAAATCCTAAAGGAAGCAAGCGCCTCATCGGTTGCAAGCACTCTTCAAGGAAAAGTTGCCGGTGTTTCAGTGATACAAGCAAATGGACAACCAGGTTCAGCAGCCAAAATTAGGATTCGTGGTTCAACTACATTAACAGGCCAAAATTCACCATTGATTATTATGGATGGGATTATAATTAGTACCCGACTTTCTGACATTAATATTAATGATATCGAGTCGATGGAAGTTGTTAAAGGTGCTGCTGCTGCTGCACTCTATGGCTCAAGGGCAGCAAATGGCGTAATTGTAATTACTACTAATAGAGGTAATCGCAACGAAATTGGTAAAACTACTGTTGTCATTCGTCAGGAATTAGGAACACAGGGAATGGCAAAATATATTGACCAGTCAAATAGTCACCCCTACAAACTTGCCGAAGACTGGCAGGATTACCCAAACTTCACAAAGTACGAAGGTGTAAATTACGATAGTGTTGGTAATGTTTTAGGAGGCGGTCGTCATTTAACAGATAGTACCTGGGCAGATAATCCTTATGCTCGCTATATTGATCATCAAAAAGATTTCTTTGAGTCAGGACTTTATAATTCTACTTATGCCTCTGTAGCAGGAAACAGTGCAAAAACAAATTTTCTTATTGGTTACGAATATAATCGACAAGAAGGTGTTTTATTTGCCACCGATGGTTATAAAAGAAATAACTTTAGAATTAATGTTGACCATAAGCTTACCGACAAAATCAAACTCTCAACCTCCAATCTTATAGTTTTTACTAAAGAAGGAAGCCCCGGCTCAAATACTTCATTTTATAATCTTTTGTATGTAGCACCCGATATTGACCTCTACCAATTGAATTTTGATGGAACTCCATACAAAATGTTACCCGATACATTTAGTATTGGAACAAACCCATTATACCCACTTGCAAACACTGATCGCTATGCAGAACGAACAAGTTTGATTGGAAATATTATGGTGGACTATGCTATATTACCATGGATTTCGCTTAATGCAAAATACACCTACGAATACAAGCAATTTTTTAATAGTACATATAGGGCAAAAGGTTACATAGCAAGTAATAATCAATCTACTGGTGGATCATTGTACAATAGTAACTATAATCAATTTGATAATAATCTTCAATTTACTGCAAATTTAAACAAGCAGTTCAATAATTTTACTACTAAGTTAAAACTAAGTTACCTATATGAAAACAGTACTTTTCGATACTCTTCCATATCAGGGCAAAATTTTATCTATGATGGTATTCCCCACTTTAATAATTTTAATCCTGAAGATGTATTAGCTAGTTCCAACAATGGGGAAATAGTTTCATTAAATTACTTTGGTATTATGGATGTTGATTACAAAGATAAATATCTTTTGTCGGCTTTGCTGCGTTACGATGGCTCCTCCTTATTTGGTCCTGAAGTTAGATGGAATCCTTATTATAGATTTTCTCTTGGTTGGCGTATTACAGAGGATTTCCAAATTCCCGGTATTGATGAATTGAAAATTAGGGCATCAATTGGAACATCTGGTTTACGTCCATTTTATTCAAATCAATATGAAACATATATATGGGCAGGTAGCGGTTTATTAAAATCAAGTACTTTGGGAAATAACTACCTTAAACCTTCTGAGACAACCGAAATAGAAACAGGAATAAATATAGATTTCCTTAATATGTTCAGTTTAGTTTTTACTTATTCACAATCCGAAACCAAGGGGTCAATAGCATTAGTACCTTTAGCCTCACACACAGGATTCCCTTATCAATGGCAAAATGTTGGGGTTATTTCAAGCCGTGTTTATGAGGCTGCGTTAAACATGAACCTTATAAAAAAGAAAAATATTAACTGGTCGGCTTTTATTAACTACGATAATATAAGACAAGTAATTACAGAACTTGATATGCCTGAATATAATACAGGTCCACGTAATGCTTTCTTTGTTAAAGAAGGTGAAACTTTTGGTTTAATGTACGGATACAAATGGATTACTAGTTTAGAAGAAATGGAAGCGCAACTACCCCAAGGTAATACTATTGAAGATTATGAAGTTAATTCCGATGGTTTTGTGATTCTAGCAGGAACTGAAGGCACTGCAGGCGAAGCAGCAATAAAACTTGATTCTGATAACGATGGTGTTGCCAACAAAGTTGAAATTGGTAATGGTAATCCAAATTTTCAAATGTCCATCGGTAATACCCTTGAAGCATATAATTTTACCCTTTATTTTTTACTTAACTGGAAAAGCGGTGGAGATATTTATAATTACTCATACCAATACACATTCCGCGATAAAAGGGCAATTGAATATGACCAAAGCAATAAACCTGATTCAGAAAAAAAATCAATTTTTTATTATGATAATTTCTATGATGGCACGGGCATAAACTCATACTTTGTTGAAGATGGATCATACTTAAAACTTAGAGAAGTTTCATTGTATTATACTTTCGACAAAAGACAATTAAATGGTTTTTTAGGTGGATTATTTGAAAAAGTAAGAATTGGCTTTCAGTCAAGAAATGTCCTAACATTTACCAATTATCGTGGCTATGACCCCGAAGTTGCTTCAACTGGTTCAGGAACTGATCAAACCCTTTATCCTTTTGACAATTTCGGTTATCCCAACTATAGGACCTATACTGGCTCAATTCAGTTAAATTTTTAAAAAGTAGCGATATGAATACAATAAAATATATTTCAATTCTATTTATTATTATTTCATTTGGTTCCTGTCACAAGGATTTGGATGTTGATTATAATGACTTACCCGATACAGAGACGGTTTATAAGAACCCCGGAGATGTTTATTCCATGTCAGGATCTACTTTCTATAATTGGTATATGGCAGAAACATCAAGCATTTCGCCACGAATGGCAATGTGGGTTTCTGCCGATCAGGGAACTTGCTCATGGGCAAATAGTGGAATGTACCACCTTTCAAAGGAGCCACGCCTGGCCTTCGACAATACTACCTCTTATACCTATGCTTATATTTTTGAGAGGTATTATGCAGATATGTATGGAACATTAAATATTTCCAATAACATAATTAAAGCAATTGACGGTGGTGTAGATTTGGGAAATGAAACAGAAATGGTAAGGGCTTATAATTACTTTATGCAGGGCCTTTCACTTGGATACCTTGGATTAGTTTACGATCAGGCATTTATTGTTACAGAAAATACAGATGTTGCAATAGTAGGTACTTCCCCATATCAGCAGGTTATGGATTCAGCAATTGTTTCTCTTGAAAAAGCAATGGAAATATGCTCAAGCAATAATTTTACTGTACCTGTAGACTGGATTAACGGTTCAAAATACACCTCTACAGAATTACGTGAACTTGCTAGTTCATTTGCTGCTAGATTAATGGTTTATGGTTCACGTAACAAACAGGAAAACTCTACCATTAACTGGGGAAAAGTTTTGGAATATACCAATAATGGAATGCAACGCGATCTTGCTCCTCACATGGATGGTAATGACTGGAAGTGCTGGTATAAATGGTATACGGTTCGTCCGGGTTGGGCACGTATCGACTGCCGTATTATTAATTTAATGGACGATCGCTACCCATGGCGTTTTCCTGATGATGGAGTTAATCCTCCTCCTGCACAGGGAAATGACAAAAGACTGGAAACTGATTTCAGTTTTGTTTCAACTAACAATATGAAACCAGAACGTGGATATTATCATTATTCCAATTACGAATACACACGTTATCCTTACGATATTAATACATCTTTTGATGTAGTAGATTTTTCAGTTACCGAAAATGACTTGCTTAAAGCAGAAGCATTGGCTGAATTGGGAAATTTGGATCAGGCAATTCAAATTATTAATGATGGCAGCAGAACTGTAAGGGGACATTTAAGTCCATTAAATGCTGCAAGTGACAAGGAAAAAGTAATGCAGGCAATCTTCCATGAAAGGGATGTTGAACTTATACAAACCGGTTTTGGATTGGCATTTTTTGATATGCGTCGTCGTGATATGATGCAAACAGGTTCATTATTGCATTTTCCTATTCCTGCAAAAGAATTAATGGTAATGAGCATGCCACTTTACACTTTTGGTGGTGTTGATAATGCTGACGGTGTAAACACATCCAGTGGTGGTTGGTTTCCCGAAAAATAAGGAACAACGTCATTGCGAGGAGGCACGACGAAGCAATCTAAGGAGATTGCTCCCGTGCCATTTCAATACTTAATCAACCAAAACAATGGTATTGGGCACTCGCAATGACGGCATTATTTCATTAAGATAATAGATGCTGAAACAACAATAAAACAATAACAATGAAAAAATACATATTCCCCATTCTGCTTCTGCTATTGCTTATTTCAGCAGAATCATTTTCATGCACAGTAGCAGTAGTTTCAGGAAAGTACACTAAAGACGGGCGTCCATTATTATGGAAAAACCGCGATACTTGGGCTGTCAATAATAAAATAATGTATTTCGATGGCGATAAGTATTCCTATATGGGATTGGTTAATTCAAAAGATTCCATTGGCAAAAGTATTTGGATAGGAATGAACGACCAGGGATTTGCAATTATGAATTCCAACTCCTACAATTTAACTCTGGGCGATACTGCAAAACATTCCGGACTTGAAGGAAAACTTATAAAACACGCGCTAGCTAGTTGTGCAACTGTTCAGGATTTTCAAGATTATTTAGACGGTTTAGAAAAACCAACAGGACTTGAGGGAAACTTTGGAGTAATTGACGGCCAAGGTGGTGCTGTTTTGTTTGAATTAGGTTTTAGAGGATATGAGAAATTTGATGCCAACGACTCAAAAGTTGCTCCTTTTGGATATGTGTTAAGAACAAATTATTCCTTTACAGGAAGTTATGGTGAAGAAAGTAGCGGCTATATCAGATTAAATACAGTTGATGAATTATTCTACAATGCATTGTCCACCAACACATTTGATGCTCAATTCATAATGCAAGATGTTACAAGGGGCTTAAAGCACTCTCTTCTTAAAACCGACTTATATCAAGAATATAAAGACGTTCCTGAAAATACTGTGACTTATACTTTTTTCCACGATTTTATTCCGCGTAGACTTAGCGCATCGGCTTGCGTTGTACAGGGAGTTAAAAAGGGTGAAAATCCAGAATTTACAACTCTTTGGTCGGCAGTAGGTTTTCCGCTTACTTCAATTGTAATTCCCTCATGGATAAAAGGAGAAAATAGTTTTCCCGAAGTGCTGAAAATGAATGATGAAATTGAGGATTCGCCAATATGTAGTGCAGCATTAACTTTAAAAGAGCAGGTATTTCCAATTCGTTGGGGTAAGTTTGCTTCAAAGTATTACATAAATATCAATGCCCTTTCAAATGCCGATAAAACAGGAATAAGACAAAAAATCAAAATCGATGAAGATATTATATTTTCTAAAACATTTGATACTTTAGAAAAATGGCGCACTTCATCAATGAAAAAAAGCGACATAGAGGAATATAACAATTGGCTTAATAATTTTGTGAAGAAATCATATAAAAAGAATTTTGATTTAGACCTTTAATAAAAATCACACCTTCTAAGAAGGTGGCTTTGGATTACCCCAATATGGGGTTTTTTAGTTCTTATTGTTTTTTGAATATCGAACGCTGATTAACGATTTTAGAATTTTTGAAATTCATTTACATCTTAAATCATTATTCGTTAATCAATATTCGTAGTTCAATTAAAATTAACAAATACTGGCAAAACCATCAGAACATGACCACCAGCAAAGCAAGTAATTTTTTAAGTTGAAATAAATAATAAAATATGAAAACCACATTCAAGATAACTATCCATTTTTTTGTAATAAGTCTCTT
>JAOZNY010000443.1 GCA_029933565.1 Bacteroidales bacterium | reverse complement strand
CAAATGTAATTTGCAGACAGTGTAGTTTTGCAGGGATGTCGAATATTTTAAAATCTGTATTAGATTTGTTGTATTCTTGCTATAATTTTTTTCACGCTAATAAGTGCTAATTCATCGTGCAATTTATCCTTTGTAAAAACAATTCGTTACAATCCTATCCATGTATGTATTAAAGCAAATGTCACTTGTCTTTTTATTTACTCAGAATAAACTTTTTTGCAGAATCAAAATTGCCTGATTGCAAACGGTAATAATATATACCTGCTTCTAGTTCATTTTCTTCAAATTGGATAGAATGTCTTCCTGCAGGCTCTTGTTCATTGACTAAAGTGTTCATCAGTCTTCCCGTTAGGTCATAAATCTTTAGTAAAACAATACCTGAAGTTGGAATAAAATATTCTATTGTTGTTGAACCAACAAACGGGTTTGGATAATTTTGTTTCAGATCAAAATTGGAGGATGTTGGATTAATGGTTTCATCTATACTCATTTGTCCGTCTGCTTCAAGGTGAAGTAACCATACATCTCTTTCGCCTGCACCATACGTTGTGGTAAAACCACAAGCGGTCAACCTCCCATCAAAAGATTCAATCACTGAATAGCCCAATTCATCTCCGCCTCCTCCATACATCTTTGTCCATAAGGGATATCCACTGATGTCAGTTTTTATTAACCAGAGGTCCATATCTCCATCTTCCGAAAAAGAAAAAGTATTTCCACAAACTAGGAAATCGCCTTCTGCTGTTTCGATAACAGAATTACCGGCATCATTGGAAAGCCCACCAAAGGTTTTTGTCCACATTGAATCACCATATATATCTGTTTTAATCAAATACACATCCTCATAACCTGAACCAAAAGAGTTGGTATAACCCGAAAGAATATACCCTGCATCTGCTGTTTCGTTAACTGAGTATGCAAGTTCATCCTGGTCGCCACCATAAGTTTGAGTCCAGTCAACTTCACCATTACTAAATAGTTTAACCAGCCAGACATCAGAATTTAAAAATCCTTGTAGTTGAGTGTAGCCGACTATTATATAACCTCCATCCGATGTCGCTTGTGCTTCAAAAGCAATGTCATGATAAGAACCACCATAGGTCTTTGACCACAACGAATCACCGGAGACATCAGTTTTTACAATCCAAAAATCGGAACCGCCAGCACCATAAGATTCTGTTGAACCAATAATAA
>JAOZNY010000220.1 GCA_029933565.1 Bacteroidales bacterium | reverse complement strand
ATTTGGCAAATTGCTTACCCAATAATTTTAGGCAGCATTGCTCAAAACCTTATAAACTTTACCGATACAGCCTTTTTGGGCAGAGTAGGGGAGACTGCTTTGGGGGCAGGTGCTTTAGGAGGTATTTTCTATTTGGCTGTAATTATGCTTGGTCTTGGCTTTAGTACAGGAGCACAAATTATAATTGCTCGCCGCAATGGCGAAGGAAAGTTAAAAGATATAGGCCCCATAATAGATCAGTCAATTTACTTTTTACTTCCTCTGGCAGTTTTGGTCTTTTTTCTACTTCGATATTGGTCAGTCGATCTTTTAAGGAATGTTGTTGAGTCGAAAGCAGTTTTTGCCGAAACGGCTATTTATATGAAGTATAGGTCGGTGGGAATATTTTTTGCCTTTGGCAATATGGTGTTCCGGGCTTTTTATGTTGGTCTTCAACGAACAAAAGTAATTACCTATACAACTATTGTACTTGCAATTGTGAACATTGTTCTCGATTATGCATTGATCTTTGGCAATTTTGGTGCTCCTGAAATGGGAATTGCCGGTGCAGCCATAGCTTCTGTAATTGCTGAAGCAACTGCATTATTGTATTTTATTGGCTATACTTTTGTGAAAGTTAAATTTGCAGATTATGCACTTTTTAAATTTTGCAAACCCGATGTGCAACGACTTTTTGCTATCCTAAAAGTGGCTGTTCCAATAATGATGCAGCAATTTATCTCTTTGTCGGTTTGGTTTGTTTTCTTTTTATTTATCGAAAAACTTGGCGAAGCGGCTCTTGCTGTTTCAAATATTATTCGCAGCGTTTACGTAATTTTAATGATTCCGGTATGGGGTTTTGCAACGGCCACAAATTCTCTTGTAAGTTATTTAATAGGTTTAAAACAACAAGAAAATGTTTTACCACTAATATATAAAATTGTGATTCTTTGTGTTGGTGGAGTTTTGTTTATCGTAAGTGTTGGAATGCTTTTCCCCGATTTGATAATGAGAGTTTATACTAACGATGCCGAACTAATTGAAATGGGTAAGCCGGTATTGAAAGTAGTAAGTGTTGGTGCTTTATCGCTTGCCGTTGGTTTTATTCTATTTAATGGTATTTCGGGTAGTGGGAAAACAAATGTTTCATTGTTAATAGAAATAGTGGTGCTAGGTGTTTATTTAACTTATACGTATGTGGCAATTAGTGTTTTTAACGTAAACATTACCTTTGCATGGATGTCGGAGATTGTATATGGCTCACTTCTCAGCCTTTTTTCGTTTGCTTATTTAAGGTCGGGTAGATGGAAGGAAACAGATATCTAGATAACTTGATGGTTTAAAATCATTTTGTATTTTTACAAAAAAACTTTTATGACAAAGAAAAGTCGCAAAATATTAATGGTAATACTAGTTTCGGTAATTGCCATATTGATAGTTTTAGTTCTTTCCTTAAACTTCATTTTAGGGAATATTTTGAGTAATACTATTGATAGCCAACTGGAGACGATGAGCCAGCAAACAGACAAACATTTTAGTGTTGGCAAGGTAAAGTTTAATATTTTTTCGCGAACTATTAGTCTTAATAAAATAAGTATTGTACCCGATAGAACTCTGATTGAAAACCTTAAGAATGGCAAACTTGATCACGTATCTGTTTCTGAAATAAGCATTTCTGTTTTAAAACTTCAAGGGTTTAATATTTATAAATTACTTACAGATCGTAATTTGAGTCTAAAGAAAATTGTTTTAAAAGGAGCAAAATTTACAATCCACAAGAATGAAAATAGGGTAGAGGTTGTAGAAGATTCGGATGCTCCCCCTCCGGTTTCCATCGATTCAATTTATATAGAAGGGTTGAAAGGTATTGAACTTAGTAAAGTAATTATTGATGATTATAGTTATACAGTAGTTAAAGTAAATTCAAGTGATACTATTCTCTCTTTTAGTGGAAGCGATTTTGAGATAAAAGGATTAGCATTGGAAAGTTCTGAGAATACCAAAGGGTTTTTTAGGTTTAATAACGAAAAACTGTCACTAAAGATGAGACAGCAACGTATTGACCTGAAAAATGCCAACTATTTTATTTATCTCAAGAAGCTTGATTTTTCCTTTTCTGACAGTATAATCTCAATAGACAATTTAAAGGTAAAACCCACCAAAGATAAATACAAGTTGGGAGCCTCTTACAAATATACTAAAGAAGTATTTGATGTAGAAGTAAAATCAACAAAAATATATGGATACAATATTGGAACGGCTATAAGGCATGGCATATTTGAGATAGATTCGGTTTTAATTGATGGACTTAATATTGATTTATACAAAGACAGAACAAGACCTTTTGATCTTGAAAAACGGCCTTTGTTTATTCAGGAGCAACTAAAGCATCTTGAACTACCATTACATATTTCAAAAATTTTAATAAGTAATAGCAAATTTACTTATGAAATGAGACCCGAGGGTTCGGAAAAACTCCTGCATGTTAACATAACGAAGATTAATGCAGATATGGGTTTCGTAACATCCATAAAAGACAGTTTGCAAACGGGTAAAAGGTTGAGAATAAACCTCAGTGGACAACTCATGGGTGTTTCATCTCTTGATCTTAAAATTATAATGCCATATAATAGTGCTGTTGATACTTTTTATTTTTCAGGAACACTTGGGTCTGCTGATTTTGCAAAATTCAATCCTGCACTTTATCCTGCCACAGGGATTAAATTTAAAGGTGGTAAGTTAAATAGTATGAAGTTTTATGCCAATGCAAGCCCTAAATCAGCAAAGGGTTTGATGACAATGCTTTACGACGATCTTGAAGCTGAGATTCCGAAAAAGGAGGCAAAGGAAACAAATAAATTTTTGAGTTTTGGTGCAAACGCTGTTTTGCGCACTTCAAATCCTAACAAAAAAGGGAAAACCCGAATTGCACTTATTCAGAATGATAGGATTGAATACAAAGGTTTTGGTAATTTGCTTTGGAAATCTGTTCAATCTGGATTGGTGAATACCATTCTGCCTACAGGCAAATCGCATAAAGAAGAGAAAAAAAATAAGAATAAGGGAAATAATGCACCTCAGGAGAACTTAAAAAAGAAATGGTGGAAGAAAGAGAAATAATAAAACTCATTAATAATTCACTTAAATTTAAATAATTTATTTCCTTTGATGTAAATTTCAAAAATGAAAAGATTTAGTTGGTTCTTATTGTTGTTGCTTCCCATTTTATCGCAGGCACAGCATAGTTATCAATACATTGCGAATGATTCCACTTCCTATCTTTTCGGGCAGATTTATGCAGGTTTTTATACGGGACTAAACAATAACTACGAACCGCGATCGGCCTTTGAATTCAAACAAGGAATAATAGGATACTCTCATTCCTTTAAAGGTAAAGTAACCGGCAAAATTATGTTTGATGTTACTAGAACTACTCACTTTACTTTGCTTACTGATACCTCCGGAAATAATGTCCCTCTTGACTATTTCGAGGGAAGTAAATATACGGCCTACCTAAAAATGGCAGAGATAAAGTGGATTTTAAACTCACATTTTACTTTGCGATTCGGACAACTTCTCAACACCCAGTATCTTACATTTCAGGATAGGTTTTGGGGATTCCGATATATTGACGTTACCTTTCAGGAGAAATATCGCTTTGGGATGCCTGCCGATTTTGGCATCCAGGCCGATTACAAAGTAGGTGATAAATTATTGTTGCAGTTATCCGTTGTTAATGGAGAAGGTCCATTCAGGTATCAGGATAAATTAAGTAACTTTTTGTATTCGGTAAATGTACAGTACAGCCCCTTAAAAAATTTCACCCTTAAACTTTACTTAGGAATTGAAACGGCTCCCGATACCGGAATTTATGTAAATGAAAAAAAGGTAATCTCCTTTTTTGCTGGTTATAAAACTAAAAATTACGGCATTGGTGTCGAAGCAAATTATGTTAAGGACTACTCCTATCTGGAAGGAATCGACAAATATGGCCTTTCCGTTTATGGCTTTATCGCAGTTACTGAACACTTTGCAGTTTTAGGACGCTATGATTATTTGTGCCAACAATTCATCAACATAAATCTGGTTAACAACTATTATATTTTAGGCATACAGTATTCTCCACTAAAATATTTTACCACATCGCTAAATTTTAGGTATTATTCCAAAAACGATTTGCCAATTGTTTATTTTAATGTTGGGCTTAAATTCTAGAAGACTGCTCTGTAAGGTTCTGTTTTTTTCTTACAAAGCCAATCTAAAGTAAATGTCTTTTATTCAACATCTTATTTTGCAATAAATCTCCATACTATTTTAAATACTGCATCGTTAGTACTATAACTTATTTGTTAAGTTTGGGAGTTATAAAAAAGAGAAATCAAAAAAACGTTACAAATTAATTATCCATGAGAAGAACCGCAATTAGTTTAGTTTTATTAGTGTTTGTGGGGTATCTACAAGCGCAGAAAAGTAGTGATGAAAAGGAAAAATGTAAGATTACATCTTTCAATATTAGTATGGGCTTTTACGGTGTTTTTGCACCAAATACAATTGAAGATTATTTTAGTCTGAAGAATTCACTTGAAAATCCTAAAATATTAATAGACCCTTCTGGAATGCAAGAAGATTATTATTATCGCAGCATTAGTGGTAATGCAAGTCCTAAAATTAGTATTGGAATAACACCTTATAGCAAGAAACGAA
>JAOZNY010000442.1 GCA_029933565.1 Bacteroidales bacterium | reverse complement strand
TCTTTTTTGAAACTTTCGGAGAAATAGGAGGGTTTTTCAAATCCTACCATATAGGCAATTTCACCTACTGGAGCGGCTTTTTGATTTAAAAGTTGTGCGGCCCGTTTTAATCTGATGGTGCGAATAAATTGACTGGACGATTGATTGATAAGTTTCTTTAATTTACGAAATAGATTGTTACGATCCATCGACATCTCGCTGCTAAACTGTTCAACGTTAAACTCAGGATTGTCCATATGCTTTTCTACAATAGCGGCTGCCTTCCTTAGAAAATTTTCATCTACAGATGTAACAGTAACTTCAGATGGGTCTATTGTAATATTTTTTTTAAATTTCTCCCTTAATTTCTGGCGTTGTTCTATGAGGTTTTTGGCTCTCACCAGTAATTCTTTCGTATTAAAGGGTTTGTTTACATAGGCATCTGCCCCGGTTTCCAGACCTTTAATTTTGCTCTCTTCCCCGGCTTTGGCAGTCAATAGTATAACAGGAATATGACTGGTGCGGATGTCCTGTTTCAATTTCTTTGTCAACTCAAATCCGCCAATGCCCGGCATCATTACGTCGGAAATAATCAAATCGGGCATATGTTTTATTGCCTGGTTGAATCCCTGCTCACCATCTTCGGCTTCAATTATATTATACCCATCATACAAACTGTCGCCAATGTAGTTACGCATATCCTCATTATCTTCAACTACCAAAATCATAGGGGCGGTTTTGGAAATATTTTTTTGCGGTTGTGAATCCTTACTTTCAATATGCTGAGTAGAGTCATCAAAATCGTAAATCAAATGTTCTACCCTTTCGGTGGAATCAACAACTTCGTCTTCTGATAAATGATCCTTTCCCAAAGGCAGGTGTATAATAAACTCTGTGCCCTTATCTATTGTACTAACAACCTTAATATTGCCATGATGTAATTCTACCAGTTCTTTTGTTAAAGACAAACCTATGCCTGTGCCCTCATATCGTCGAGTAGCCGAAGAATCTACCTGATAAAAACGATCGAAAATATGCTCAATATATTCCTCCGGGATACCAATTCCGGTATCCTGCACTATTAATTTTACATAATTCAGTTTTTTGTCTTGACCAGCAGTGGCAGCTATGCCAATAATCACCGATATGGTACCCTTGGGTGGAGTAAATTTAAAGGCGTTTGAAACCAAATTTGAGATGATTTTATGCAATTTATC
>JAOZNY010000219.1 GCA_029933565.1 Bacteroidales bacterium | reverse complement strand
AATATTTTCATACAATTTTACCTGAGTCAAATATTGAATTTTCGATTGTTACAGAAAATTCAGGAAGCATTATTGTTAGTTGTACTAAAGGTAAAATATCATCTATTAGTGAAGGCGTTTGGAAATACGAGTCGCCGAAAGAATGTGGTAATTATGAACTGCGAATTGAGGACCAAACCAATAATAAAACAATGATTATCGCCATGATTGTTTTGGTTCCCCGTTCAGAAATGAAAGGTGAATATCTTAATGGTTATCGTATTGGCAACTACCCCGAAGAAAACTTTAAAGGCAAGCCAAACTACAGAAAACCTGCTGGCTTTATTGAAGTAACAAAAGAGAATAAAGATTTATTCATAAGTCCTCATTTTCAGTTAAAGCAATTTCTTTGCAAACAAGAATCGGGATGGCCAAAGTATATTTTGCTACACCCCAAATTAATACTAAAACTTGAATACATAATTAGTGCACTTAACGAAAAAGGAACAAATGTAAAAACCCTTTTCATAATGAGTGGTTACAGAACACCTTACTACAATAAAGCGATTGGAAACGTAAAATTTAGCCGACATATATTTGGTGATGCTGCTGATATTTATGTTGACGACAACCACGACAGTGTATTCGACGATTTAAACAATGACGGAAAAGGAACAATGGACGATGCATTGATTATCCATGAAATTATTAATAACTATGATGCAAACCCTGAAAATGAACACTTTGTAGGAGGCATGGGTAAATACAATAAAAATTCAGCACATACTTACTTTATCCATATTGATACCAGAGGATATAAGGCAAGATGGTGATTTCTTTAGTTTTCCTGAGGTGAATACAACACCTTGCTTTTATACAAATCCTTAACCAATACATTTGCAAAATTATTTGCAATTTCTGCAACACTGTTTAAATCTGTTGTTTCTGTCTGTGCTGTCCACAATAGTTCACCGGTTGCAAAGTCAAATAAGTTTGCCTCCAGAAATACATCTAGTTCACCTGCATAATAGGCTGGTGAATAAACATAATCATACATATCATAATAATAATCGTAAAATGAATAGGCATTATAATAAGGCATAAAATACACACTACCCGGAACATAACGCCTATCGTCGTCAATCTCGAGTAAGTGTATTGATAAAACAGCATCAACTTTTGCCGATTCAAAAAAGGCCATTACAATTTCGGGTGATGTATTATCCTCATTCTCATTGGGAGAAAGAAAATCTAAAGCCCCTTCAGCAGCATAACCGAAGTTTAGCATTTGTTCCTCAATACTTTGTTCAAATATTTTTCGGTACGAAGAACTGTGCGATATACCAAGTATGGCAATCTTATTGTACTTAAGTTCCTGATTTTCACTTTTCTTCCAGGTTCCTATAATCATGCTGCTACTGCATGAAATTGTTATTACTGATATAAGGAAAACTGCAATCGTACTTTTTAAATATGTCATTAAATATTGTTTTAAGTATTCTTTTTTTTAATGAATTGTATATGAAACAATAAACTTTAAGCCAAATTGTTGTGCAGTTGCATCAACATGATCTCCAACAAGGGTATTGTCCTCATCTGGTTCACCGAGATTTACAAAAGATCTTGTGTTTGTCTTTGGTGTAAACATAAACTCTAAACCAGTTGTTAGTATTTTTTTTCCTGTTTTTCTAATTCCAACAGAAATATGGTAAAGATCCCAATCTATTGCCTCAGCAACAACCTTATCATAATCATAATCACCTAAAGCATTGTGGTTGAAATCAGTTCTGAACCCACCCAAAAAGGAAAGATTATCTTTAAACTGCCACCTTAAACCAACTCCAAAATTAAACACTTGCTTTGATGCTTCAGTAAATGAAATGTAAGGAGCATCGCCGAAAATATGTTCTATCTCAGGTTCTGTAAGTTCAGGATAACTGGAAGGTTTAATTTTTGAACTAAAAACATAATATTCTTCAAGTGGAAGGAAATATTCAGCTGAAAAATAGGTTGTGAGTTTTTTATTTACAATGTAGTTAAAACCAATCCCAAAACTACCAGGATATTGGTGATGTGTTTCCATTCCAGTTTCCCGGTCAATTACAGCAAAGTCTTCATCGGTAATAAAATCTAAATTAATTACTTTATAAATACGCTGTTCATTTGCCTTACCGGCAATACGGAATGTTGGTGAAGTTGCATTAAAACCAATTGATAATTTATCGTAGTTCCAACTCAGTCCAAGTTTAAAAATTCCACTTATATTCCAATAATCAAAATTTATGGAAGACCTGAATTCCGAAATATGATGATAGGCAGTATCTACTGGAAATGCACTTAACTCTATATTATTATGGTATTTATAACTTCGGTAAATACCAAAGTGCGACAGACCAATTGCAAAGTGCTCACTAACAAGAAATGAAGCACCAATTCCGGCCCACTGATCAAGTACGCTATTTTCAAACTCATAATTGCCAATAAAGTATTCTTCTCCATGCTCCGACGATAAGATATCGCTCACAAAAGAAACCTGGGTATTCAGTTTAAAATGATACATATTCTTAGTAATCAGCGCATAACTAAATCGCCATTTTGGAGCACTTTCAAACTGTATAATTCCTGCAATTAGTTGGGGATTAACCATTATATTAAATGCATCAAAGTGAAGGTCTTTTCCCAATCCATGCTCTGTTTTTACATAGCGCATACGGTATGCATTAGCACTGATAGAGAATTTATCAAAGGAAGATTGAAAAGCCATGGCAGCAGGATTATAATAAACTGCTGAATTATCGCCTACCCCAGCTATGGCTGCTCCTCCCAACAAACTAGCATCGCCACCATATTGCTCCGACCAGTAATGGTAATCTTGTGCTGTAATTTGAGAAGCGAAAATAAGAACAAGAATAAAGGTAAAAGTATTACGCATAATTTCTAGTTTTTTTAAGAAGAAGAAAAACAAATATAACTATCATTTCTCATAGTAATGTGTCGTTTAAAGATACTAATTTTTAAGTACATTCGATTTTATTAAAAATTACCCGGCAAGTACAAAAAAGACCGCCCTTTTATAGGCGATCTTCCAAACATAATTGTATCAAAAAAACTAATTGTATTCAAATCTAATTATTGAATGATTTCCACACAACGACTATAAAAGCATTTATGAAAATATTTACTTTCTAATCTTTAATGCACCTTACCGAAAAGCCATCAGTTTTGGTGTAAGTATAGGCTCCAACATTGTCAACATCGTGGTAAATACCTTTAAAACTGGCATAATCTGCAGTTTGCTCTGTCGATGACCAATGATAAGAACTTTCATTTTTCTTACCATAAAATCCATCTTTATCATGATAACCTGCCAACAAATCGTTAAATCCAGAACCACCACCTTTTTTAAGGTAATGTCCGGCTTCGTCAATTCCACCAAAATGATTTATTAATTGCGACCATTCAGCATCATTGGGCAAATGCCAGCCATCAGGACAAACTACTACTGCCTCATTCCAGTCATACAATAATCCTAAATCATCACAATTAGTTTTATCTGCATTGTAGCACAACGACTTATCTGTTGCAAAATTCAGGTTTTCAGCCATCCAGGTTTGACCTGCCAGATCAACAGTCTTGTATTCCTGACCATCGCGCTTGTCGATAAACATATTGCCTTCTTTTTTTTCAGGAACAGATTTTTTCTTTATTGTCTCCTTTTTTTCAACTTTGTGATAAACATGAGATCGCTTTAAGGGTTTATTAAGAGCATAATGCCTATTAACAGAATCAACTGCATGCTCTACAGCATTTTTAACAGCCAGTTTATTGGCATTTTCCATTTCTGAACATTTGTTTCCCATATAATACCAAAAGCCAATAAGCATAAGGATTATAATAATAATTGTAGTAATAAAAGTTTTCATAATATCTGTTATATAAATAAGTTGTTATCCACCCCAATAATAAGTTAAACGCGCAGCCCCCCATTGATTATCACCGGCAACATTCAAATTTCCTTGAATATCAAATTTCCCTAATCTAACACCAACTGCTGGTACAACACCCCATGATTTTACACCAGTGAAATACCCACCTCGGACTTCAACATAAACAAAAGCTAATTTTGCTCGCAATCCGGCAGTAAATTCCCAAACATCCATTTTTGGTTCTTCAATAAGTCCTGTTATAGGGTCAACTATTTCTGAACCAGAAAATGTATTCCAGCCAAGATCAAACCTAGCGGCAAAGACTTTATTGAAGTTGTAGTCAATATTGCCATAAATCCCAAGGCCAAGGTTGTAGGTGCTTTCCATATCCCCAATTGGAATTGCTACATTAAATGAGTTCCCAGAAACTAATTTTTTTTCTTCTTGTGCCTGAGTCTCGACAACTATGCCAAAAAATACCAGACACATTATTGTAATCGTTCTAATTAAAGTTTTCATTGTCACTATTTTTTATTGATTTGTATAATAAAATTGTAAATTCCTTTTTTAATTTATTTAACTTTTTTGGATATAGGTTGAAAAGTACAGCCAGAATAAAGATAAATATATTATACCTGTACTCCTTTTTTGTAACGAATTATTACAAATACTCCTATCAAGAATACACCCAAAAAGATTGGCCAGTTTGATAATGGTATTGGTGGTGCATATGGAGTTATTTCTGTATCTACTTCAGGTGTAGGTAATTCGGTAGTTACTACACTTGCAGTATTTACAAGAT
>JAOZNY010000218.1:2440-4718 GCA_029933565.1 Bacteroidales bacterium | reverse complement strand
TTGATGTAAAATCGACTTATTACGATTTGTATTTTATTCAAAAAGGAATTGATATAACGCTCGAAAATATCAAAATATTAGAAACATTTAAACGATTGGCCCTTATCAAAATAGAGGCAGGAACTGCATCTGGTGTAGATGAATTGCGTGTAGAATTAGAATTAAACGATTTAGAAAACAATTTGGCATTGCTAAAAGACAAATGGTTTGTTAATACTGTAAAGTTTAATAATCTGCTGAATGTAGATGATTATAGAGATATTCAAATGCCTGAAACACTTTGGGTTGATGATTTGCAATATTCAAAACAAAATATTATTGACAGTCTAACAATGAATAACCATCAACTGAAAAGTTTAGACTTTTTGAAAGAAAGTTTTGCATATAACGAGCAGCAGGGAAGAAAGCAGGGCTCGCCAAATATTATTTTGGGTGTTGATTACACTGCCATTGGTAAGTCAGGGATTTCACCCGATGCAGGAAAAGATGCCTTGATGGTAAAAGTAGGAATTACAATACCATTATATCGCAAAAAGTATTCGGCAATGGTAAACGAAGCCGTAATTCAACAACAAGTTGTCGAGGATAAGAAACTCGATAAAATAAATGTATTGGAAACTTTGTTTGAGAAAGTTTACAGCGAATATACCGATGCAAACCGTAGAATTGTTTTGTTTAAAAAACAAAGCGAACTGGCAAAAAGAGCAATAAAATTGCTTGAAAGCGAATATGCAAACAGCGGTAAAAATTTCGAGGAAATCTTACGGATGGACAAAAGTGTTTTGAAGTATTCGTTAGAACTCGAAAAAGCAAGGGCAGATAAGCAAGCATCAATTGCATTTATTAATTATTTAATGGGATATTAAAATTTAGAATAATGAAATCAAATATATTTAAAATAGGAAAAAGAGAACTTGTAATAATTGCAATTACTCTTGTAATTGGTATTAGCATCGGAAGCATATTCTTTGGCTCATCACCAAACGACAAGCACGAAGGCCATAATCATTTGGAAACCGAAAATGCTGAACAGACAATCTGGACTTGTTCAATGCATCCTCAAATTAAAATGGATAAACCTGGAGATTGCCCGATTTGCGGAATGGATTTAATACCTTTAAAAACAAATGAGAATATTGAAGAGGCAGACCCTGACGAGATTCAAATGACCGAAAGTGCAATGAAACTGGCAGAAGTGCAAACATTTGTTGTTAAAAAAGGAGCACCTGAAAAATCGGTACATTTATTAGGAAAAGTAAAACCTGACGAAAGGAATATTGCTACACTTACAGCTCGTTTCGGTGGAAGAATTGAAAAACTTTATGTGAATTACACAGGGCAATCTGTAAGAAAAGGTCAAAAATTAGCATCTGTTTATTCACCCGAATTAAATACCGCACAGCAAGAATTATTAGATGCAGCAAAGTATAAAGAAGATAATCCATCTTTTTATAAAGCAACTCGCAACAAACTAAAACTGTGGGAACTTACTGATAAGCAAATTGATGCAATTGAGCAAAGTGATGAGCCAAGCATATATTTCGATATTTTATCACCAATTTCGGGAACAATTACCCGCAGAGACGTGGCAATAGGTAATTATGTAAAAGAAGGTAATCCATTGTTTGAAGTAATTGATTTAAGCCGGGTTTGGATAATGTTTGATGCTTACGAAAGCGATTTGCCCTGGATAAAAATGGGAGATAAAGTTTCGTTTACACTTCAATCGTTACCGGGTAAAACTTATACTGCAAAAGTTTCATATATCGACCCGTTTATTGACGCAAAAACAAGAGTTGCACAAATTAGGGTTGAAATGCAAAATTCAAATCTGAAATTTAAACCGGAGATGTTTGTTAACGGAATTTTACAATCGAAAGCAGCAAGTAATTCTGAGCAACTACTAATTCCCAAAACTTCTATTTTGTGGACAGGCAAACGTGCTGTTGTATATGTTAGAGTGCCAAATAGAGAAACGCCATCATTCATTTACAGAGAAATTATACTGGGAGCCGAAAGCGGAAGTTTTTACGTTGTTGCTAATGGATTAGAAGAAGGCGAAGAAATTGCATCAAACGGCGTGTTTAAAATTGATGCCTCTGCTCAATTACTTGGCAAACCAAGTATGATGAACCCTGATGGTGGAAAAGTTTCTGCCGGACACAATCACGGTGGAATGCCCATGAGTGATGATGAGATGGAAGAAAAGGATGTTTCCATAAATACGCCCATGGCCTTTCAAATGCAATTAACTAAAGTAGTCGATCAGTATCTTTTA
>JAOZNY010000218.1:0-2340 GCA_029933565.1 Bacteroidales bacterium | reverse complement strand
ACCTCGAATTCTGCCCCATGGCTTTTGACAATAAAGGTGCATACTGGATTAGCGACACAAAAAAAATTAAAAATCCATACTTCGGCGATGCCATGCTGGGCTGTGGTGAAGTAAAAGCAAATTTGTAATAAATAAATCTAAATCTATTAAACATGAAAACAAAAAAAAATTATTTAACTGTAATCGTGACAATTTTATTTGTTGCCGGAATTTGGGTTTTGTCAGGATGTGATAATTCTGAGAATAAGCAAAATGTAAATCATCAAAATGAAGCTGCAGAAGGCGAGCCTCAGCACGACACGGACGAGCAGCATAAGCATGGTGATATTACAACATCTGAATATCAGTGCCCCATGAAATGCGAAGGTGAGAAAACCTACGACAAAGCCGGTAGTTGTCCGGTTTGCAATATGAATCTAAAAAAACTTGATGCGGAAGTTGTCCATTATCAGTGCCCCATGAAATGCGAAGGCGACAAAACTTATAATAATCCGGGCAATTGCCCCGAATGTAAAATGAAATTGAAAAAAACGACAAATGACCACAAGGGGTAATACTCAAAAAAAAAACTTATCACTTTGTAAATAGTAATTAAATAATTAAAACATAAATCATGAAAAAATTAATAGTCCTTACACTAACTGTGATGGTTGCTGTTTCACTAAATGCACAAAATCCGATTATTATCCCCGGCACCTTATCAGGAACCGAGTTTAATCTCAATCTTCAAAATGGTACATTTCAGTTTTATGACGGAATTAATACTACCACTATGGGGGTAAATGGGGGCATGCTGGGCCCCACACTAATTATGCAAAAAGGAGATGATGTTGACATTACCGTAAACAACAACCTTGACGAAACAACAACCATTCACTGGCATGGCATGCATGTTTCAGCAGCCAACGATGGCGGCCCGCATACAACCATAGAGCCGGGGGCATCCTGGAATCCAAAATTTACCGTTCTTGACAAAGCCGGGACTTATTGGTACCATCCGCATTTGCACGAAAAAACAAATGAGCATGTATCAAAAGGTATAGCCGGTTTTATCATTGTACAGGATGAAGAGGAAGCCACCCTGGATTTGCCCCGCACTTACGGTGTAGATGATTTTCCGCTGGTTATCCAAACCAAAGATTTTGATTCACAAAACGAAATTGTTGTGCCATCCAATTCGGACGATGTATTGATGGTGAATGCCACCATTGAACCATCACTTGACGTTCCTGCACAGGTCATTCGTTTTCGCTTGTTAAATGGTTCATCCATGCGTGTTTTTAACTTTGGATTATCTGATAACTCAAGTTTTTACATGATTGGCTCCGATGGCGGACTTCTAAGTGAACCCCTGGCTTTAACCCGGCTTCAGATGGCCCCCGGTGAACGGGCAGAAATCCTGATTGATTTTGGTGGTAAAGAAGGACAGCAATTAAAACTAATGAGCTATGCAGCAGAATTTAACAATGGAATATATGGAGCCACTTATCCGGGTATGGGCCAGATGATGACACTTGATGGATATAATCCCAATGCCATGAACGGGAATAATTTTGAAGTTATTACTTTTAATATTGGTGCGCCAAATGGCAACCCTGTTACAAGTATTCCGGCTACTTTGGTGGAAGTAACACCCATCCCTGAATCCGATTCGGACATCACACGCAACCTGACGTTTACGCCTGAGTTCATGGGACCCGACCAATTGAACGGTAACTTTTTCATTAACGGCACCACTTTCGATATGGATGTTATCAACTACAGCATCCCACTCAACAATACCGAAATATGGAGCATCACCAACCAATCGGGTATTGCCCACCCTTTCCATATTCACGATGTGCAATTTTATGTTTTGGACAGAAACGGCAACCCACCTCCTGCAAGTGAACAAGGCAGAAAAGATGTAATTTTAATCAGGCCCCAGGAAACCGTACGATTCATCACCAAATTTGAAGATTTTGCCAATGACCCCGTGCCCTATATGTTTCATTGCCACATGCTCATACACGAAGATGGTGGTATGATGCTTCAGTTCGAAGTAGTGGACGATTTAATTGGAATCAATGAGCAACAATCAGAAAACAGTAATTTTGTAATTTATCCTAATCCCGTATCTAATGGCAAAATAGATATAGAAATGTTGGATGAAAACACTGCCATAAAGATGATTGAAATTTGTTCTCTGGATGGGAAGTCAATTTTGTCAAGTACTTTTAAGGGATGGCAAACAATTAGTGATTATGATGTTTCCAGACTAAAGAAAGGGGTGTATCTGGTTAAAGTGTTTACTAAAGAATCCTATTATTCACAAAAAATTATTATTAAATAAAACCTAAC
>JAOZNY010000217.1 GCA_029933565.1 Bacteroidales bacterium | reverse complement strand
GCATTATTGGTAATCGAGCCTGTTACCGAAAGTTTTTGCGCTGCTGCAATTTCAAATATTTTGCCGCTATTAATAAGCAGACTTCCTGAAATAGTTGTTAAGGCAGTATTTGTAAGAGTAACACCAATTGCATTATCTATGGTAAGGTTATTTAATGTTGTTGCATTACTTCCACCAATTGATTGTGCTGATGTTCCTGCCATAATTAATGTATTTCCTGTAGTTGAAACTTCTGCATTAATACTTAGGTCTCCATAAATATTCAATGAGGCAGGTAATGTTTTTGCTCCAGTTCCACTAAAAATAAGATGATGATAACCATAAGACCCACCCGGATCAGTTATATTTTGCACTTCGCTTCCGTTATATTCAACCGTATTAAGGTTTGTACTGCAATCAAGGATGCAGCAACTAATATCAGCAGTAAGTTTTCCTCCTATTCTTGTAACACATCCAGTAGTTGGCTGAAGATTTGTTTTATTTGTTAAAGTTAAATTATAGAAATTTGTTGTTCCTGAAATATTTACCGTTTCTGTTTCATCACCATTGGCGAAAGTTACTGTTGCTGTTCCAGGAGTAAAGGTTCCATTGTTTTCCCATGCAGTGCCATCGCCATAAACAGTAATATTGTAATCGGTTGCACTGAGTACAGCACCTGAAACTATTTCTACGGATTTTGCAACTGCAGGAGAAATAACTGGAAGTAAATTTGTATATGGATTAAGATCTCCATTATTATCGGTTGGCAAATCGTCGGGGTGTGGAATGACTATGGCACAACTGTCGTTAGGCACACCTCCATTCCAGTTACCCGGCAAACTCCAGTCACCATCATACGATGGAGAACCATTTCCTGTCCAGGTATGTTCACTAACATTAGTATAACTTAGCCCCCATTGCTTAACATCCAATAAGTCTGATGTAGCAATATAATTAATGGCAGGACCTGTTAACTGAACATAATTTTCATTTACATTAATACCATTCTGGCAACGAGGATATTTTTTGACGAAATTATTAACTCCAAAATCAGGGTCATAAGCATCCCAATAAACAAGTTGTGTTTCGTCAGTTTCTGAGTCATGCAGTTCACTATCTAAATAATGTAATTTAATTATCATTCTGTCATCACCTCCACTCTGTGAAAAACTGTAATATCTGTTAATAGCAGCACCTCGCCAACTTGGAGCAGTCCCTATTTCAATTTTGCATTTTATCCACGTAGGTTTTGTATTTCCGGAAACATCTAGAAAATTCATTGTAGTATATTGATTTCCAAAACTGTAATCAACACCGTTTTCAAAAGTATGTTGACGCTCTACTATCCCAATTACATCACCAACACCAATTGTAGTTGCATCTGCTCCCATATTCAAGGTGTCGTTACTCATATCTAAACTCCCTTTTATAGAAGACGGGTTAGCACTTGCCAAATTCAAAATTCCATCTATTGTAAAATCACTCCCTGATGTAACTCCACCACTACCATTTATGGTCAGGTTATTTACATTACCATTAAATACAGAAGCAGGCAGTGTTATTGCTGAAGTGTTAGTAAACTCAATAAATGCTGAGGTATTACTAACATCAATATTGCCACTTGTTCGAGTTGGTGAGTTTCCAGCTATGGTCAAAGTATTTGCAGCAACTGTAAATGTACCGGACGTTAAGGTCACAGTACCATTTACAGTCATGCTTTCGTTTCCAAGTGTAACTCCACCGGACCGATTGATGGTTAAGTTATTTATTGTTGGATCACCGTTGAATAAGTTATTGTTTAATGTAATTGCATTTGTTCCACCAAATGATAATGAAGAGGAACTGCTTACATCAATATTCCCACCTGGATTATATATTGTTCCGTTTATTCCCAGCGTATTAGAACCAACAGAAAGAAATCCATTGCTAAATCCAAGAACATTGTTCACATTTACATCGGTAGACATACTTACTCCAAGCGTATTATTTATACATAAACTATCAAAAGTAGTGGTTGAACTTCCTGAAATTGTTTGGGCTGTTGTACCAACAAAGGTTAGGTTTCCTCCAGAAGTTGCAGTAAAAGTTCCATTATTCTCAAAGTTTCCACTTAATAAATGGTGAAAACTCCCGGTGGCAAAAGCAGAACCGGAACCAATTGTTATATTTCCATTCAAGTAAAGTGAATCTGCAGCCGTGGCTGAAGCAGTTCCTGATGTACTAAAATCTCCATGAACGTGCATTGCTGAAGGATGCATGGTTTTGGTTCCACTACCGCTAAGTATTAGGTTGTAATAACCACTATTTCCACCAATACCTTGTGGATTTAGTATATTTTGATTCGCACCATTCCACTCCACAGTACTGTTAACAGCCGACCAGTCGGCCTTACTTGTGGGAGTAGCCGATGCAGCACCTGCAATTCTAAAAGTACAACCCGGAACGGGTACAATAGTTGTATTTTCAGCTACCGAAATATTATAGAAATTAGTAATACCTGCTACGGTAACAATCTCGTCAGAAACACCATGATTAAAAGATACTGTTCCGGTTCCAGGGGTAAATGTTCCGTTGTTTATCCATGCCCCGCCTGCGCCAGAGACTGTAATAGTATAAGAATTGGCAGTAATGGAAGCACCAGTTTCAATCTCAAGCGTTTTTGCTACAGCATTTGCTGATGCAGTTAGTGATGGATAATAGGTTAAACCTCCCGGGATTATTACATCTTCTGTGGAAATAGGAACAGTACCTGCTGTCCAGTTTTGTGTTTGCTCCCATTCGGTTTCATGTCCTGATACTTCACCTTTCCATGTATTTTTAGTAGTTACGGAATAAGCCATTGTAACTTGTGAATCGTCAAAATCATTGGTAACTGCAGATCCAAAAACAAGACCAATTACTCCAATGGAGTGGTTAGTTAAATCCTGAGTAGCTTTACCATGTTCGTGAGGTGCACTACCTGCATATCCCGTCTTTTTGTGCCAGAAAACAAGTTCTTCTTCATCGTTATAAGTTGCATCTAATTCAGATAATAAATAACGCATATTGATATCAGTAAGTGCAGTTGAGGAATTATCAGAACAGGCAATCTGATAAAGTCTTTTCACTTTGCCATTCGGAGATGGAGACCATGGGCTCCATGAGGCAACAGAACCAATTGAAACCTTAATACTCATCCATGTAGGTGTTAAATTTCCATCAATAAAATCGATGGTTGTAAATTGGCTTCCAAATGTATATTTTGTATTTGTTGAAAAAGCATGTTCTCTTCTTATAATTCCTGTTACATCACCTATTCCGGTTGTAGTTGCATTTTCACCCATATTTATGGTATGCGTTCCCATATCCAAACAACCTTTGGAACTTGAAGGATTTGCACTCTGCAAATCAAGTATTCCATTTATCGTAAAATCACAACAGAGTTCAACTCCGCCAGTTCGGTTAATGGTAAGATTATTAATATTAGGTGTTGAAACAAATAAATCTGTTGTTGTCATCAGTGCAGTTGTTCCTCCAAAGGTTAAGGAGGATAGATTAATCAGGTTGATAAACCCAGATGTTTTAGTGATAGAACCATTTATTGTTAATGTAGTTGCTCCTACATTCAAATTACCGCTTGTAAGTGTAAGTGTATTGTTTACAGTTACATCAGTATAAATATCAACTCCAGCCGCATTGTTTATTGTTAATTTTTCAAAACTTGAGGCAGTAGTTCCCAAAATTGATTGTGCTGAATCGCCGTTAAAAGTAATGGTTTTGCCGACTGAAACAGTAAACGTTCCATTGTTGTCTAAATTCCCTTTTACACTATGGTCGAAGGCTCCGGTTGCGAAAGTGGTTCCATCATCTATACTTAAGTTACCACCAATGGTCATTTCTGAAGCTGCGGTTGCGGTTGCTGTTCCAGAAATCGTAAAATCTCCCATAACACTCAATGCAGTACCCGGCATTGTTTTCGTGCCACTCCCACTAAGTATCAGATTGTAATAACCACTATTCCCACCTATTCCCTGTGGATTATTAATGTTTTGATTTACCCCATTCCATTCCACCGTACTATTAATTGCCGACCAATCAGCCTGACTTGTGGGAGTACCGGTGGCGGCTCCTGCAATTCTAAAAATACATCCGGGAACAGGTGCAATAGTGGTGTTTGCAGCCACCGAAATATCATAGAAATTAGTGACACCCGCTACGGTAACAATCTCAGTAGAAACACCATGATCAAAAGTTACTTTTCCTGTTCCGGGATAAAGTGTTCCAAAGTTTATCCATGCACCAGTAAAACCAGAGACAGTAATATCATAGGAATTGGCTGTTATAGAAGCGCCGATTTCAATTTCAATGGACTTTGCAACTGCATTTGCCGATGCTGTTAATGAAGGGTAATAATCTAATCCCCCCGGTATTAGCACATCATCAGTAGAAACAGGAACAGTACCATCTGTCCAGTTTTGTGATTGTTCCCATTCCGTTTCATGTCCGGCAACTTCACCTTTCCATGTGTTTTTTGTACTTACCGAATAGGCTATTGCAATTTGCGAATCATCCAAATTAGTAGAGGCTGCAACTCCAAATGTAAGCCCTACAACTCCAATAAAATGATTGGCTAAGTCCTGATTAGATTTTCCATGTTCATGCGGTATTCCACTAAGGTAATTTGTAAATCTATGCCAGAATATAAGTTTTGTTTCATCGTTATAAGTTGCATCTAATTCAGATAACAGATAACGCATATTAATAT
>JAOZNY010000216.1:1980-4727 GCA_029933565.1 Bacteroidales bacterium | reverse complement strand
GGCAGTTTCACATTTTCCCCACTCTTTGGGAACTGATAAATTTTCAAATCAAACTCAGGTACAACTGCTAAAACATGATCAAAAATACTAGCCATTATTCCTTCATACTCAATCCATGCGGTGGTCTTTGTAAACACATAAATCTCTATGGGTATTCCTTTTTCTGATGGCTGCAACTGCCTAACCATAAAGGTCATGTCTTTATTAATATCACTTCGGTTAGCCAGATACTGTCGCAGGTATTCCTGAAAAACCCCGATATTTGTTTGCCTTCTGCCATTTACCAAAATATCAGGGTTGATATTATTTTTGGTATTATAATCTTCAACTTGCTTTTGGGTAGTGTTTACGTATTCCTTCAATACATCAATCTGTGCAAACTTATTCAGCATTTCCTGACTGCAAAATTTAATGGAGTCCATGTCGATATTAATGTGACGTTTAATGCGCCTACCTCCCGATGTTTCCATTCCTTTCCAGTTCTGGAACGAATCGGAAATTAGGCTGTAAGTTGGTATTGTAACTATGGTTTTATCCCAATTTTGAACTTTTACTGTTGTAAGATTGATTTCAAGTACGGTTCCATCAGCACCAAATTTTGGCATGCTTATCCAATCGCCAATTGAAACCATTTTATTGAAGATAAGTTGTAGTCCACCAACAAAACCAAGGATGGGGTCTTTAAATATGAGCATCATTATAGCAGAAATTGTACCCAGACCAATTACAAGAGAACCTATTTCTTTGTCAAAAAGAGTGGCAATGCTAATGAGGATTGCAATTATGTAAGAAATTATTTTGATTATTTGAACTACCCCTTTTATTGGATGGTCTTTTGAGAACGTAAAACGATCGTAATAATCGTTGATGGTTGATAAAATACTGTCGACTATCAGAATTATTACCACCACAAAAAAGACTTCAATTATGGAATTCAGAAATCCAGCCATGGCAGAAAAATGCATTAGTGCTTCATCGGAAAAATAAAACAAAATCATGGTTGGCACCATCAGCGATAGTCGTCTAAAAAATTTATGCTTAACTAATAAATCATCAAATTGATTTTTTGATTTTTGGAAGATTGGCAATAGTATTCCCCTTACTATTTTCCATGTTAGCAAATATGCTAAGTAAGAAATTATAAAAAGGGTGATGAGAATTGAGAAATCAGAAATGGTTTCTGCCCAGGCTTGTTGGATTCCTGTTTGCATTAGTTTCTGAACTATAAAACTGCCAATATTTTTAATGTAGACTTCCATTTGACTGATATTTAAGTTTTTACTAAAAGTTTAATTAACCGACTTTAAATAAGAAAAACCGGAACTATCAATAAATTCCGGTTTTCAAAAGTACTTTATTTTTATAAATAAAAACTCAAGGTCTTTATTGTTTTTCCAGTGCTTCAATATATTTTCTCCGTATTGAACTTAATTTTTCAATGCTTGAATTACTATCGTAAATTCTTACCAAATCAATAATGCCTTTATTTAAAAATACCGATGCCAGAGCCGCATCAAAATTGTTATCATCGAGGTTATATTTACAGTTCATGGTAATTTTTTCAAAAGTGTTCCAGCGTAATAGTGTTGGCACCGAAAAATAATTCATCTTATTGTCTTCAACATCTTTATAAATATTCTTGTCGGTTTGCTCTAGCATGAAAAACTTATGCACCTTAATGATAGTACTATACGAATGAACTTTTCTTGCCTTTCTGAAAGAAATCCCCTTTTTTTCAAACTCTCGCAATACATCACCTATTAAAGCATATTTCAGGTTTTTAAATCGTATTGAATTTCTTGCTTCATTATTTATGTTAAAACTTGCAGGAGCAGCATCAAAATCAAAACTCAGTTCTAACTTAACTTCTTGTATGGCCCTAATCACTACTTCTTCTTTGTGCATAAGTTTAGTTACGGCAAACATTGAGTCGGGTTCAAGGCTGTCGGGAACTGTTAAACCATGGTAACCTGGAAATGGGGAAAGGTTTTCCAAAATCAACGATTGACTGTTGGTTTGGTTCTCAACAGAGGCCAAAGTTTCTTTTTTTGTAATTATGCCAAACGTACTGTATTGGGTGTTGCTCATACTAAAGTCCTTTAAATGAATTACATATTTGTTAAGCAGCTAATATAGGTAAATATTCGAAATTAGATTGTTATTTTTTTCTTAACAAGATAAACAATTCTCTGCCTTGCCGTGGCCTAATTGAATTGTAAGCAGTTTCAAATTTTAACGTCTCAAACTTATTTGCAAATAATTTAAAATATTCCTCAGGAGTTCCCCCAAAAGGTGGGCCTTCAAAATCAAACTCATGATTGAATAAGAGCCCCATATATTTTCCTTTGTTTTCCAGAAGGTCAGATATTTTGTTTGCAAATCTCAACCGGTGCTCAGGGTGGAACGAACTGAAAAATGTTTGCTCAACAATGAGATCGTATTTTTCTGAGTGTTCAAAAAAATCTTGATAGATTATTCTGTTTTCAGGGAAACTTGGACAGCGATCTTTAAAATTTACTACAGCCTTTTCTGCAAAGTCAAGCAAAAACACATTGGTAAAACCCATATTATGTAAATACTCAACTTCCCAGGAACTGCCAGCACCGGGAATTAAAATTTTTATTGTTTTGTCGGTAATCTGGTCGAAATACTCTTTAAGGGGAGGAGAAACATAACCCATATCCCAGCCCATTTTGCCTTGCTCGTAAAGATTATTCCAGTATTGTTTTTTTGTAATGTCCTGCATT
>JAOZNY010000216.1:0-1880 GCA_029933565.1 Bacteroidales bacterium | reverse complement strand
TCCCATGGCGGTAGCAGTTCAGCCTTTTGTTCCAACACTTTTAACACTTCTTCGGTAAGATGTTTTTTGTTTACCACAAGCCTGAACATATATTCGCTAAACCATTCATCGGTCATAGTTAAGTAGCCTTTATTGCCTTTTTCGGCACCCCAGCTGTTTTCGAGTTTCCATTTGTTGGTGCTTCCATCGGGGAGGATGTTTACACCCACCAGTGCCATTCCGTGAGTTGAACCACTTTCAAAAGTTTCTATGCGTTGCTTTTTATCCATTCCAAAATCAACACCCATTAAATCATTGTAGTTGTAGTTGTTAAGATCGAGGTAGCCATTTTTTCCATCGAGTTGTTTACCCACATCGCATGAAAAATACATGGCCTCATTGGCAAGTATCGATTTTTTTGCAAATTCCTTAATTTGTTCAACCGGTAGGTTTATATATTTCCAATTGTTGCCTTCAAAAAGGGTACGGTCGTATTCAACTTCATAAACTTTGTTGTATTTGTTGCGGGGATCGTCCATTAGCATTACATATTCGTTTAGGTCGAGGCCAATAATTTCACTGTAAAATTGCTTTGGCGTATAAGTTTTTGCTTCGGCAAGTTTACCATCTTTGTCTTTATACTGCCACTCAAATTCTGTCGGTGGTTCACCCAGACTTAAGGCCAGAATACGATAAATCTGCTTTAACATTCTTAGTTTTTCCTCTTCCTGCGCTTTGGTGTTCATTTTTGTTCTTGCCAAGGCTCTCATTTCCAGTCCTTGTTCTCTTAGTTTTCTTTTAAGTAGCCTCGACATCATTGCTGTATTTTCACTTTGGTAGGAGTCGGGCATAGCATCGGCAGGAACAAGACCATATTTATTAATATTATCTGCAAAGTTAGTCCACTGACCACCATCGCCAATTGGGTTTTTGAACAACCACTCTACTTTTTTATCTGTCATTGGCAGGCCAGATGTATTGAAAGCAAGTATTAAAAAAAGATTTGCCTTTTCAAACTGATCCCAGAAAAAATTGTAAGTCTGCGAAAATTCAAAATCGTTGAGGCTGTACTTTTCCTGAACCATTGGTTTAATTGTGTTTAGTCCTGTATAAAGCCAACAGCGACCTGAACGTTTTTGATTTGAAATGCCCTTGGTCTTCACTTCGTTAGAAAAAAAGTGGTTGACCTTCCCATTGTTGGCACGACTTGCAGCAAGTTTTTTAATGTCGTTATGACTAATGGCATTTTGAAGAGCAGTATTGGTTTTGTTGTATTCAAAACTATCCATAATTTCCTTTATTCTGGTTTCGTCCAGATTTCTTTGTACATGATAAGGTTCTTGAGCATTGAGTACAAATGTTGAAAGTGCTGCCAAAGCAAATAGAATAAATATTTTTTTCATTTTTATAAATTTTTGATTATTCGAATAAGTTTTATGGGTGCGCAATTTAACCATAAGTTTTAAAACTGATAAATAAAAATTGTATCTTTGAAGGATAGATAATAACAATAAGAAAGCATGTTCTCATGGCCCTAAAAGATTAATTGATAGAATTTCAATAACTTGCAAATAAAAAAGTATAATGGCTAAATGAGAGATATGTATAATTAATAGTTAATAGCAACAAGTTGGGCGGCATTTCCCACATCACGAAAAACAAGAATATTTTCTCTTGCTAACATCAAAATGGGGTCAGAAATATGAAGAAAAAATGATACATTTGAAAAAATACAAAAGACTGAATATTGACAACGAAATTTGACATTAGTCTCGATCTAGCAGACTGACTAATTCCAGATTATAGCAACTAGTATAATGTATCAATCATCATAAATAGAACTGTTATTGTAACAACTTATTAACGAAATTAATGACAGACAATTTATTATTTAAAACGAA
>JAOZNY010000215.1 GCA_029933565.1 Bacteroidales bacterium | reverse complement strand
AAGAATCCTTTGAAATATTTTGGATAGGGTATTCAACAAAATTACCTTTGGCGTCGGGTGATGACTGCCTCCATATTTTTAATTTTAAATCCATTGTTCAGTTTTTTTTGTTGTGCAACTATGCTGTTTTGTAATTACGTTGTTTAACCTCAATATTTTCATATTTCAGTGGCTCCTTGTGGAGTACAGGCTCAACATCGTCGCCTTTGTATTCCCATGCCGAAACATAGGTAAAGTTTTCGTCATCGCGAAGTGCTTCGCCTTCAGGTGTACGTGATTCCAAACGGAAATGACCACCACAAGATTCACTACGGTCGAGTGCATCGCGAGCCATAAGCTCTCCCAGTTCTAAGAAATCAACTACTCGTAATGCTTTTTCAAGTTCTACATTCATTCCGGTTTTTTCGCCCGGAACCCTTACTCTTTCCCAAAATTCCTTTCGAAGGGCTTTAATTTCAACAATTGCTTTTTCTAAACCTTCTTTGTTTCTGGCCATGCCTACATGATCCCACATTATCAAACCAAGACGTTTGTGGAATGAATCAACAGTTTCGTCACCTTTAACGGCGAATAGTTTGTCAATTCTTTCTTTCACTTCTTTTTCTGTTTGTTCAAATTCAGGGCCATCAGTTTTAAAGTGAGGAACTGTAATTTGGTCGGCAAGATAATTTTGCATGGTATAAGGTAATACAAAATAACCATCAGATAATCCTTGCATTAAAGCTGAGGCACCAAGTCTGTTTGCTCCATGATCGGAGAAATTAGCCTCACCACCTACAAATAATCCTTCAATGGTACTTTGTAATTCGTAATCAACCCAAGTGCCACCCATTGTATAGTGTATGGCCGGATAAATCATCATTGGTGTTTCGTATGGATTTTCGTCAACAATTTTTTCATACATCTGGAAAAGGTTACCATAACGGGCAGTAATCACATTTTTACCAAGTCGTTCGATGGCATCTTTAAAGTCGAGATAAACTGCAAGACCAGTATTTCCTCCTCCATGTCCGGCATCACACCTTTCTTTGGCGGCTCTTGAAGCCACATCGCGAGGAACAAGATTTCCAAATGCAGGATATCTTCTCTCCAAATAGTAATCACGATCTTCCTCTGCTATTTGTGTTGGCTTTAACTCTCCCTTTTGTATCTTTTGGGCATCTTCTTTATTCTTAGGAACCCAAATTCTTCCGTCATTCCTCAAACTTTCACTCATTAGAGTTAGTTTACTTTGGAAATCGCCGTGAACCGGGATACAAGTTGGATGAATCTGTACGAAACTAGGGTTGCCAAAATAAGCACCACGTTTGTAAGCTCGCCATGCAGCACCCCCATTTGAAGTCATTGCATTGGTTGAAAGGAAGAATACGTTTCCATAACCTCCTGTTGCCAGCAAAACAGCATGGGCGCCATGTCGCTCAAGTTCTCCTGTTACAAGGTTGCGCATAATTACACCACGTGCTTTACCATCAATTTTTACAATGTCAAGCATTTCACGACGGGTAAACAATTCAACCGAACCTTTACTTATCTCCTTGCTAAGCGCACTGTAGGCTCCAAGCAATAATTGCTGTCCGGTTTGTCCTCGGGCATAAAAGGTACGCGAAACAAGTGCGCCACCAAACGAGCGGTTGTCGAGCAATCCGCCATATTCGCGTGCAAAAGGTACCCCTTGTGCAACACATTGGTCTATAATTTCATTACTAACTTCGGCAAGCCTATAAACATTAGCTTCGCGGGCACGGTAGTCACCACCTTTTACAGTATCGTAAAATAAACGGTAAATGCTGTCGCCATCGTTTGGATAATTTTTAGCTGCATTAATTCCGCCCTGTGCTGCAATACTATGTGCACGGCGTGGGCTATCCTGAATACAGAATACTTTTACATTAAAGCCCAACTCACCTAAACTTGCGGCTGCTGCTCCTCCGGCCAAACCGGTTCCAATAACAATTACATCAATTTTTCTTTTATTGGCAGGATTAACAAGATTTTGGTGAGCCTTATAATTTGTCCACTTCTCGGCTATTGGGCCTTCAGGGATTTTTGAATCTAACTTTGTCATATCTCTCTGCTTAATTGAAGTAAATAAATAATGGAATAATTATGTAACCAAGAGTGATTACAATTGCCAACAAACGGCCTACATTTTTAATGCAAGGGGTGTATTTTGGGTTGTTAAGCCCAAGAGATTGGAAAGCTGACTGGATTCCGTGATCGAGATGAAAACCAACTACCAAGAGGGCAATTACATAAAATGCTACATATGCACCTGACTGAAACAGGTCGATGACTGCCTGTGCCATATCTTCCATTCCTGTGTTCCCAAATTCAGGAACTGCATGCAATACTTTTGCTTTAATAAAAAAGTGGGTGAAGTGCAATATCAAAAACACAAAAATAATGATCGCAGTATGGATCACATATTTTGAAAAGAATGACTGCTCAGAACTACCTTTTATTTTATAACTTTTGGGTCTGGCAATCCAGTTCTGAATCTGCAACAGCAAACCTAAAAAAATGTGAAAGCCAAATCCGGCAAAAAGTACCCACTGAAAAATTTGGATAAACGGATTGGTTCCCATAAAATGTGCTGCAATATTAAACAGCTCCTTCGACGGATCGAAAATAATCAACATGTTAAGGGAAAGATGTACCAACAAAAATGTTAGCAGAAACAAACCCATAAACGACATCCATATTTTTTTTGTTATGGATGAAAAGGATAAGGAATTACTCATAATTATTTAATTGATTGAAAATACAATTGTTAAACCATAGAATTGTTTGATGGTTTGCCTAGTGGCTAGCCATTAAAATATGCAAACAAATATAGGTAAGAATTGAATATGTAATTTGTGATATTTTAATTTATAACCTTTTTAAGTAAAGAAAAAGCCGCTAATGTGCGAATAAAAATATTCGCGCATTAGCGGCTTATTCGATTTTCTAAATTTCTACTAATACCTATAATGATCGGCTTTGTATGGACCATTAATATCAACGCCCAGATAGTCGGCCTGCTCCTTACTCATTTTGGTTAATTTAACACCAATTTGCTCAAGGTGAAGACGTGCAACTTCTTCGTCAAGATATTTAGGTAGACGGTAAACGCCAACTTCGTATTCATCTTTTTTATTCCATAGGTCTATTTGTGCCAGGGTTTGATTTGTAAAAGAGTTACTCATAACAAACGAAGGGTGACCAGTAGCACAACCAAGATTTACCAATCGGCCTTCCGCCAACAAGAAAATTGAATGTCCATCTTCAAAAGTATATTTGTCAACCTGAGGTTTGATGTTGATTTTATCTGTAATTGTTTCCATTTGTGCAACCTGAATCTCGTTGTCGAAGTGACCAATATTACAAACAATTGCCTGATCTTTCATGTCAGCCATGTGCTGAGCAGTAACAACATGTTTGTTTCCAGTTGTGGTAACAAAAATATTACCTTCCTTAACTGCATCTTCCATGGTTGTAACTTCAAAGCCTTCCATGGCTGCCTGTAGTGCACAAATTGGGTCAATCTCGGTAACAATTACACGTGCTCCGTAAGAACGCATTGAATGTGCCGATCCTTTACCAACATCACCGTAACCGGCAACTACAACAACTTTTCCTGCAATCATTACATCGGTTGCACGTTTAATTCCATCAGCCAACGATTCGCGACAGCCATAAAGGTTATCAAATTTTGATTTTGTAACTGAATCGTTTACATTAATTGCAGGAACTAAAAGTTTACCGGCTTCTTTCATTTGGTATAAACGATGAACACCTGTAGTGGTTTCTTCCGAAACACCTTTCCATTCTTCAACTGTGCGGTGCCATCTTTGCGGATCTTCTGAAAGTACGGATTTTAGAAGTTTCAGTACTTCTCCTTCTTCCTCACTATCCGGTTCAACGTCAAGGGTTGTTGCATCCTTTTCTGCCTCAAAACCTTTGTGAATTAATAGGGTAGCATCGCCACCATCATCAACAATCAGTTGAGGTCCTTTTCCGTCGGGGAATGAAAGGGCCTGGTTAGTACACCACCAATATTCTTCAAGGGTTTCGCCTTTCCATGCAAAAACCGGAACACCTGTTACTGCAATTGCGGCGGCGGCATGATCCTGTGTTGAGAAAATATTACAACTTGCCCAACGGACGTCAGCACCAAGTTCGGTAAGTGTTTCAATTAAAACAGCAGTTTGAACTGTCATGTGTAATGAGCCCATTATCCTTACTCCATTAAGAGGTTTCTCGGCAGAGAACTTCTCCCTAATGGACATTAAGCCAGGCATTTCTTTTTCGGCAATTTCAATTTCCTTCCTGCCCCATTCGGCGAGGTTTAAGTCTGCAACTTTGTATTGCAATTTATTATCTACAGCTATTTCGCTCATAGTATTTTAGTTTAAGTATTTCTAAATTTTCGGGCTGCAAAGATAGTTGTTTTTTTATATGGGAAGATTGAAGACAGAAGATGGAAGTTAAAAGTTAAAAGTTGAAAGTTGGGATTCCACAACAACTCAAAAATCCTATTCCCACTATATCCTTATTCCCCGATTCCTATAAAAGAGCCAAAAAAATTATTCAAAAAAATGCGACCCTTATTAATTCATTATGTCTTTATCAATAAAAGTATGCTATGCTAAAAGTATTGTTGGATACTAAATTGTTGCTTGCGGTTATTTTATTAACTGTCGGGCTATCTTTTTCTTGTTCCAAAAGCCCTAAATGTTGGGGTGAGGA
>JAOZNY010000044.1:15365-16975 GCA_029933565.1 Bacteroidales bacterium | reverse complement strand
TTAACAAAATTTAGGTTTTGCCTTTCACAATATTGCTTTAAATTGCGGCCTCAAATATTTAAAAAATAGTAATGCTCGAATTTTTAATTTTATTACCCCTATCATTCACAATACCAACGGTTTTTGCATGGATGGTATTTGAAAAGGCAGGCCATAAAGGCTGGGAAACAATCATTCCATTTTATAATCTTTACATATTTATAAAAATCATCCAAAAGCCAATTTGGTGGTTCTTGCTGCTGTTCTTTCCTTTTATTAATGTATTCGTTTATATGTTGATGCTGGTAGAACTGGTAAAGGGATTTAACAAAAATGGACTTTTAGAACAGTTTCTTGCTGTAGTAGTACCATTTGTTTATTTTCCAATCTTAGGATTTAAGAAAGATGAGGTTTTTGTTCCTGCTGATAAACGAAAAAAGGTTGAAAAAGGGTTTGCCCGTGAGTGGGTGGATGCAATAGTGTTTGCAGTAGTAGCTGCAACTATTATCCGTACTTTCCTTATAGAGGCCTATACAATTCCAACATCCTCAATGGAGAAATCATTGCTGGTGGGCGATTATCTTTTTGTTAGTAAGATTGCATACGGTCCAAAGGCACCAAACACGCCTCTTTCATTTCCGTTTGTACACCATACTTTGCCATTTACCGAATCTACTAACTCATTTGTTGAGTGGATAAAACTTCCTTTCTACCGTTTTCCGGGAATTGGACAATTAGAAAGGTATGATGCTGTAGTATTTAATTATCCTGAAGGCGATACTGTTTCAACGCGCTACCAAAGTGGGAGGAGTTATTATGTTTTGTTAAATGAATATGGCCGACAAAGGGTTACTACCGATAAAAGAAATTTTGGCGATATTGTTTACCGACCTGTTGACAAGCGTGAAAATTATATTAAAAGATGTATTGGAATGCCCGGTGATTCGTTGGAAATTATTGATAGACAGGTTTATTTGAATGGTGAGAAATCATTTAACCCTGCGGGGATGCAGTATCAGTATTTAGTTGAAACCGATGGTAGCAGCATTAATCCAAAAATAATTGATAAACTGAATATTACTGAGTTTAGCCGATATAACCAACCGGGTTTATTTATGTTTGTTCTTTCCGAAGAATCGAAACAGCAACTGGAGAAATTACCAATTGTAAAAAAGGTAGAGGCGTTTAATGAGCCTGCTGGTGAGTGGAATAAAAGTGTATTTCCACAGGATAGTAGATATCAGTGGAACCGTGATAACTACGGGCCTATTTACGTTCCGGAAAAGAATGTTGCAATTCCTTTGAATTTGGATGTGCTACCTCTATACAAAAGGTTAATTACAGTTTACGAGGGCAACAAACTTGAGGTTAAGGGAGATGAAATATTTATCAATGGAGAAATTGCCACATCATTTACCCCAAAACTCAACTATTACTGGATGATGGGTGACAATCGTCATAACTCAGCCGACTCGCGCTATTGGGGCTTTGTTCCTGAAGATCATGTTGTGGGTAAAGCTGAATTTGTTTGGCTTTCACTCGATCCTAATAAATCACTTCTTGGTGGCAAAATAAGATGGGACAAAGTTTTTAGGCTTGTTAAGTAGGTTTTGAGTATAAAGTTTGAAGTT
>JAOZNY010000044.1:3488-15265 GCA_029933565.1 Bacteroidales bacterium | reverse complement strand
TTTAAGTGTGTTGGCACAGCAATTCTCAAAAAAAAGACGTAGGTTTGTGGAATAAAAATTGATAATGCCAAGGAAATCCAATAAACTTAAAATCAAGCCGGTAAAAGAAACAAAGGTAAAAAAAACTTCGCCGGCCAAAAAAAAGACAATAAAGCGTAAAGGACCTGTTTTTGATAATAAGTTTCAGCGGGTTTTAGGCTTTTTCTTTTTGTTAGTGTCTGTTTATTTCTTTCTTGCTTTCACATCCTTTTTTGTGAATTGGTTCGATGCTAATTCTGAAAATATTCTTGGACAGGAAATCACAACTTATTTTAGCGACCATGTGCAACAGGTTGAAAATTGGACAGGAAAACTAGGTTCAATAATTTCAAATTTCTTAGTACTAAAAGGAGTTGGTCTTGGTGCATATTTTATCTCAGTACTGTTTTTGGCCATAGGTCTTAAAATGCTCCTGAATGTAAAAATGTTTAAGTTATGGACTTGGTTTCAGTTAATTACCATTAGTCTTTTGTGGTTGCCAATGCTTGCAAACCTGATTTTTCCTGAGCATCCTGAAAATGTTTTTGGTGGCATTGTAGGTAAGCAACTTAATATTTGGCTTAATAGTTATATCGGTAAAATTGGTTTAATTTTTACTTTAATATTTGTACCTGCAGTTTTTCTTCTAATTGATTATCAGTTTAATTTCAAAAGAAAAAAGAAGAAAGAACCAAAATCAAAAAATACCAAAGATCCAATTTTGAATAGGCCTTCTGAAGATTTGTACAATACAATTGAGTTTGCTGTTGATAACGAAGATGAGGATGTTGATTTGATTGATGAAGTTAAAGAAAAAAAGGCAAACACATTTAAAATTGATGTTGACCCATCTGTTGAGGACGACACTTCTGAAACTGAAAAAGAAAATGAAGAAAGTGATCTGGAACTTACAATTGAGAAGCCAAAAGAAGAGATAATTGTTGATGAAAAGGTGAAACCAGGTGATCATTTTGGTGTTGACACCGAATATGACCCTACTTTGGATTTAGCTGATTTTAAGTTGCCTCCCCTTGATTTGCTTGAAGAATACGATTCAGGCGACATTAGAATTGACAAAGAGGAACTGGAGAAAAACAAAGTAAAGATTGTAGAAACCCTTAAGCATTACTCAATTGAGATTATTAAAATAAAAGCCACAATTGGACCTACGGTTACATTGTACGAAATTGTACCGGCACCAGGTATTCGTATTTCAAAAATAAAAAACCTTGAGGACGATATTGCATTGAGTTTGGCAGCAATGGGAATAAGAATAATTGCTCCTATTCCGGGCAAGGGAACTGTTGGTATTGAGGTGCCTAACAAGAATCCAAATATTGTTTCCATGAAATCGATTATTGGCTCCAAAAATTTTCAATCGAATAAATATGAACTACCCTTTGGCTTGGGAAAAACTATTGCCAATGAGAGTTTTGTAGCCGATCTTACAAAAATGCCCCACATTCTTATGGCAGGAGCAACAGGTCAGGGTAAGTCAGTTGGCCTTAATGCAATAATTGCATCGCTGCTTTACGCTAAGCATCCGGCAGAACTTAAGTTTATAATGGTCGATCCTAAAAAGGTTGAACTTACACTATTCTCAAGAATTGAAAGACATTATCTGGCAAAGTTACCTGACTCAGAAGAGGCGATTATTACCGACACCAGAAAAGTTGTCAGAACACTTAACTCTTTGGGTATTGAAATGGATCACCGTTACGAATTACTTAAAGATGCACAGGTAAGAAACCTTAAAGAGTATAATAGTAAATTTATTTCGCGTAAACTTAATCCTAATCAAGGGCATAAATATTTACCGTATTTGGTTCTGGTTATCGATGAATTTGCTGATTTAATAATGACTGCAGGTAAAGAGGTGGAAGGTCCAATTACACGTCTTGCGCAACTTGCAAGAGCAGTAGGTATCCATTTGGTTATTGCCACACAGCGTCCCTCCGTAAATATTATTACAGGTACTATTAAGGCAAATTTCCCGGCTCGTATTGCTTTTAGGGTAATTTCAAAAATTGATTCTCGAACAATTTTGGATACCGGAGGTGCCGATCAGTTGGTGGGCAGAGGCGATATGTTGCTTTCAACCGGTTCTGATTTAATAAGATTGCAATGCGCTTTTATTGACACACCTGAAGTTGACAGATTGACTGAATATATTGGATCGCAACGTGCCTACCCGGAAGCCTTTTTCCTACCTGAATATTTTGATGAGGAACCAGAAAAAAAAGTGGAGTTTGATGCTAGCGAGAGAGATGAACTTTTCGAAGATGCTGCTTATGTTATTGTTCAGAACCAGCAGGGTTCTACTTCTTTGCTTCAGCGAAAACTAAAATTAGGATATAATAGAGCAGGAAGGATAATCGATCAATTGGAAGCCGCTGGAATTGTTGGCTCTTTTGAAGGAAGCAAAGCACGAGAGGTAAAAGTGGCAAACGAAATGGCTTTGGAACAGTTTTTGAAAGACCTCAATAGAAATGACGAAAACATTAATGATTAATTTAATAATAAAATGAAGAAAATACTATTTGCGTTAGCACTCCTAAGTACTATTTCCATATTCGCACAAAGCAATAAAGAAGCTGAAAAACTTGTAAAGGATGTTATAAATAAGATTGCATCTTACGATAATTTCTCTGCCGAATTATCATACACTATGATTAATGTTGAAATGGATATTAATGAAAAGAAAACAGGCTCAATATTGGTTAGTGGTGATAAATACAAAGTAGAAATGGAGGGGCAGGTTATTTTTTCAGATGGAGTTACACTTTGGACTTACCTAGAGGATTCGGAAGAAGTAATGATCAGCAATGTGTCTGATAACGAAGATGGTATATCTCCAACAAGTATTTTAACAAAGTATGACGAGGATTATAAATCGAGTTTTGACAACGATAAAAAGTATAAAAACTCAGATGTAAAGAAGATTGATCTTAAAACTACTAAGGACAAAGGATTTCAAAAACTGAGCCTTATTATAAATCAAAAAAACTTAAGTCTTGATAGTTTTTCTGTTTACGATATGAATGGTAATGTTTTTACCTATCACATAATTAATCTTAAACCTAATATTACGCTCGAAGAAGGTACTTTTGTTTTTAGCGAAAAAAAATATCCTGACGTTGAGGTAATAGATATGCGTTGAGGAAAGGACTTTAAAGTAAAAAGTTATTCTCAGATTTCGAATCCAATTACTGTAATAAAGTTATCTTCTTCAAATTCTGCATAACCAATAATCAAAGTCAATTTATAAATCACTGTCGCTGTGACTGTGGCTACCTTGATGACGTTTTGAGGGTGTTGTGCTTTCAGTTTCAAGATGCTTAACACCGTGTTGTTTATTGTGTTTATAGGTAACTCCTGCTACAATAATGAATACCCAGCCAACAATCAATAAAATTGCACCTATAGGTGTGAAGAATTTATATGCACTAAAATCAATTCCATTTAGGTCGAGTATTGCATTGAGATACAATGAGCCTGAGAAGAAAATAATTCCAATTACAAAAAAATAATAAACCATTTGTACATAGTAGCGCTTTAAATAACGGTTCATAAATGTAATTGCTAGTAGCGCAAGAGTATGCATCATATGGAACATGAGTGCAGTATCCCACATTTCGAGTTTTGCCTCTGAGATATTTCCGTTTAACAAATGACTGCCAAAACCACCTATCATAATAGTTAATGCGCCCGAAATACCAATTGTAATTAAAAATCCTTTTGTGTTCATTTTAAAAATGATTATGGGTTAATATTCTGCAAATTTAATAAAATCAAAATAAAACTACCTTTGCTTTTTTAAAAAAAATCTATCAAATATGAATACATCTGTTGATATCAGTTATTACCCACTAAATGTTGAATTTATTCCACACATTAAAGATTTTATTTATCGGCTTAACCAGCATGAAAGTATTGTTGCTAAAACAAATGGTATGAGTACACAGGTTTTTGGAAAATATACCGATGTAATGAGGATACTTACTAATGAGATTGAGAAATCATTTGAATTGCCTCACTCAGTATTTATTCTAAAAATTATTAATGCCGACTTAAATGTTGTTGTTAATGACTGATTTCATTCACTTCTTTTTACAACCTTACGAAACAGCTTCCAGGGTCAATATCATTCTTGAGTTTTTAGCAGCCCTATTTGGAGTAATTAGTGTTTTTTATGCTAAAAAAGAGAATATACTTGTCTTTCCAACTGGGATAATAAGCACTGCTATCTATGTTTATTTGCTGTCGCAGTGGACTTTGTATGGCGATTTGATAATTAATATTTATTACACTTTAATGAGTATTTACGGGTGGTATCAATGGAATAAGGTAATAGGCGACAACAAACGCCACATTGTAATTAGCCGCACGAACACTAAGGATAAATTAAAGGCTTTTGGTATATTTTTGTTTACATCTGTTTTCGTAATTGTAGTTTATAGGTACTATAATGTAATGCCCAATCAATTGGGTTTTTCTGATAGTTTCAGGTTTGCAATAAGGCAACTTACTTCAGGTAATCTTGAAGATTTTAGAACAGCAACGCCTTTTCTTGATACTTTTACCACAGGAACTTTTTTTGCTGCCATGTGGCTAATGGCAAATAAAAAAATTGAAAACTGGACACTGTGGATTATTGGAAATATTGTTTCCATTCCGTTGTATTTTGTTAAAGGTTATGGTTTTACCGGAATACAATATTCAATCTTTCTGGTTTTGGCAGTTATGGGTTATTTTGAGTGGAGGAGATTAATTGAAAAAAACAAAAAGATTGCAGAATAGGATTTCAATATGTGGTCCTGAATCAACTGCTAAAACATGGCTTAGCAGTGAGTTGGCAAAATATTATAAAACATGTTTTGTGGAGGAATATTCGCGTGAATATCTTAAAGGAAAAGAGTCATACAAAAAGGAAGATATTTTAAGGATAGCTAAAACTCAACTAGAAAAAGAAGAAGAAATAGCAAAGTATTGTAAGTCGGTTTTGTTTTGTGATACCGATTTGCTTGTTAATAAAATATGGAGCCGCTATGTTTTTGGAGAAACTGATAAATGGATTGATGACGAATTTATAAAGCATGAATATGGCCTATATTTGCTGTGCTTTCCTGATATTGAATGGGAATACGATCCCTTAAGGGAAAATCCTGATAATAGGGATTTATTGTTTGAAATGTATGAAGCCGAACTGAAAATTGCCGGATTCAATTATAAAATAGTTAGAGGTAAGGGAAACAAAAGACTTCAAAATGCCGTTAAGTTTGTAGATGATTATTTAAAAAATATTAAGGTTTAAATGCCAGATAATAAAAAGTTAAAAGTTCTTTACCTCTCTCGATGGTATCCTAATAGATTCGATCCTATGCCTGGATTATTTATTCAGCGGCATGCAGAGGCAGCAAATTTATATTGTGATGTTGGTGTGGTTTATGTACATTCGCTTGAATTTGAAAAGAGCATTTTAGATTATGAAGTTGACTATTCACTGGTTAACAATGTGCCAACAATAAATGTTTATTATCGTAACCCAAAACTAAATATTCCGGTAATTACATCAATTATAAAGGCTTACAGATTTTATAAAGCCAATTTTTTGGGAATAAAAGAGATGAACAGCAAGTTAGGTGAATTCGATATTCTGCATATACACATACTTACTCGACTTGGTGTTTTTGGTTTATACTATAAATGGCTTTTTGGGAAGAAATATTTTATTAGTGAACATTGGTCGCGCTACCTTGAACTTACGGGAAATTTTAAAGGTTTCTTTAGAAAGTTTGTTACACGAATAGTAGTAAAAAATGCTGCAGCGGTAACTACTGTTACGGCTAACCTTGCAAAGGCTATGCAAAGTCACTCTTTAAAAAATAGTAGATACATTGTTTTGCCGAATGTTGTAAGCCCCGACTTTTTAAATGTAGAATCGGTAGCAGATAATTCCAAAGACAGAAAATCAATTGTTCACGTTAGTTGTTTTGAAGATAAATCGAAAAATATAAGTGGTATTTTAAATGTAATTGACCAACTTAGAAAAATACGAAACGATTTTCATTTTACAATGGTTGGCGATGGTTTGGATTTTGAGGTGTTGAAATCGTATTCACATAAAATTGGCTTAACAGAAAAGCAAGTTGAGTTTGTTGGTTTGATGGAGGGTGAGCAACTTGTTAAAAAAATGCAATTGGCTGATGCCTTACTTATTTTTAGTAATTACGAGAATTTCCCGGTTGTAATTAATGAGGCTTTTAGTTTGGGGATTCCTGTTATTGCCACAAGGGTAGGGGGGATTCCTGAAAACGTATCCCCTTCAAATGGAATAATAGTTGAGCCCGGCGATGAGAAAGGATTGTTGAAGGCAATCAACAATTTTTTTGATGGAAAATATAGTTTTGATAGAACGAAGATTAAACAAAAGGCAGTAAATGATTTTTGTATGCAAACCGTTGGTAAACAACTTTTTGATATTTATTCAGAAAAAGAAAATTTGTGATAAGTTGAATTTCTAAGTTTGAAACTTCAACCACAGAATATTAAATCCTGAAACCGAATCCCTATTCACTTAATGCCAGCATTGGTAAGTTATTTTTAAAGAAATCCTTTTTATGAATTTTGTGGCTGAGAAGGTTTTGAAAGATATCTGTTGGTATTAATATGCGTTCCAATTTTACTTTTTTGCTCTAAATTTTATCGTCTAAAAAAATAAATTTGAGCAATTATGCATTTGATTGTTCATAAAGTTTACAATTGTTTTAAATTTGCATCGCATGCAATCATTGAAAAACAAAATAATCATCCTTCTGTTAAGTCTATTTTTTGCTTCGACATTATTAAGTCAGGAGAAAAAAGAAATTGTTAATCCCGATTTTCCATTCATGGTTGGAGACGTTGGATTTGCTGTTGATAGCCTTGAGACAGTAGTTGGTGATGTGAGAAAAGGTCAGGATTTTATTTTCAGCATTGATCTGAAAAACTTTGGCGATCGTACCATAACATTTCGCGATGGTAAATCAAGCAGATTTGTAGATCTTTCTTATTCACCAAATGTGTTAAAGCCCGGTGAATCAGGGACTTTAAATATTACATTTGAGGTTGTTAGAGAGTTACCTCCCGGAGAAATGGCTGTGGAAATTGCTGTAGAAACAGACGATAAGAAAAGCCCTTTTAAGTTTTTATATTTACTTGCCAACATATCAGAAGACCCATCGCTTTATGACCAAAAAACAGTAATAGATACAGTTCCAAGACTAATTTTTGAACATCTAAATTATGATTTTGGGCATATGAAAAAAGGAAAAACTCTTTATCATGCTTTTCTTTTTACGAATATGGGTGGTCAGGATTTAGAAATTACTGAGATAACGACTACACCTGGATGTAAAGTTGTTGGATGGCCTGAAAAAATTGTTGCCTCAGAAGAAAACGGAGGTATTATTGTGAAATTATGGTTTCTGGCAAATTATGGTGTTCAACACCATACAATTACTATTATGTCAAACGATCCGGTACACCCTGAAATTGTGCTTGGCGTTCATGGAACTGTCTATCAAAAATCCGCAGCAAAAAGAAACCCCGACTTCTGCAATGAGTAGCCGGGGCTTATATTTACACTAAATATTTCTTAACTATTCATCGAAATTAAGAACTCCTCATTAGTTGCTGTATATTTCATTCTGTCTTTTAAAAAATTCATAGCCTCTATTGGGTTCATATCCGATAAATGATTTCTGAGTATCCAAATTCTTTGTAATAAATCTTTGTCAACAAGTAAGTCTTCACGACGAGTACTTGAATTAACAATATCAATTGCAGGATAAATACGTTTGTTTGAAAGTTTACGGTCGAGCATTAACTCCATGTTTCCTGTTCCTTTAAACTCCTCAAAAATTACCTCGTCCATTTTCGATCCGGTATCAACAAGTGCAGTTGCAAGAATAGTAAGTGATCCACCATTTTCTATCTGGCGCGCAGCACCAAAGAATCTTTTTGGTTTTTGAAGCGCATTTGCTTCAACACCACCCGATAATACCTTACCTGATGCCGGTGAAACAGTATTATATGCTCTGGCTAGTCTGGTAATAGAGTCTAAAAGTATAACAACATCGTGCCCCGATTCAGTAAGCCTTTTGGCTTTTTCAAGTATCAGGTTAGCAATTTTAACATGTTTTTCGGCTGGCTCGTCAAATGTAGAAGCAATTACTTCAGCATTAACATTCCTTCTCATATCAGTTACTTCCTCAGGTCGCTCATCGATTAGCAGAACAATAAGGTAAACTTCAGGGTGGTTTGCCGCTATAGCGTTTGCTACCTCTTTTAAAAGGACAGTTTTACCGGTTTTTGGTTGCGATACTATCAATCCTCGTTGTCCTTTCCCAATAGGGCAGAACATGTCCATAATCCGAGTAGAGATCGATTCATTCTTATGACCTGTAAGTTTGAATTTTTCTTCAGGGAAAAGTGGTGTTAAAAAGTCAAATGGTACTCTGTCGCGTATTTCGCTTGGGAGTTTTCCATTTATTTTCTCAACTTTAATTAAAGGGAAATATTTTTCTCCTTCTTTTGGTGGACGAATTCCTCCAAAAATAGTGTCACCAGTTTTTAGGCCAAATAGTTTAATCTGAGATTGTGACACATAAATGTCGTCTGGCGAATTAAGGTAGTTGTAATCACTAGACCTTAAAAAACCATAACCATCGGGCATTATTTCAATAACTCCTTCAGCATAAACTGTTTTATCCCAAACAAATTTAGGTGCTGGTGGGGGAGTGTTCTTAACTTCGGTTTTTTGAATAGTATTGTCTGCAAGAGGTTGTTTCTCACTGGAGTCAGTACTTTGTCTTTCGTTTGAACTTACCCTTTCAACCTTTTGTGGCCCTTTCTTTAGCCTCTTTCTCTGATTAAATTTTTCGAGTGGCGTAAGTGGTTTCTCTTCTTCCGTATTACTTTTATTGTCCTCTGCTTTTTTTACAGGAGCAACATTTTTCGGGCTTACTTCTTTTTCTTTTTTATCAGTAGTTGTATCTGGCTTTTTAGTTTCAGTTTTCACAACTTGCTTTTTTGGTCTGCCCTTTTTCTTTGGTTCAGCTTTTGGTTTTTCTTCAGGTTTTTTCTTCTCAGTTTTCACCTCTGCTGGTTTTTTGTCCTTTTGCTGAGTTTTGCGTCGTTTACTTTTATCTAGTAAGCGTTTTTTTTCTTCATCAAGAACTTCCTTTGAAGGGTTTAGGGCTTGATGGTCAAGGATTTTGTAGATCAAATCCTGTTTTAGTTGTTTGTCGGCTTTAGGAATATTTAATCCCTTTGCTATTTGTCTTAAATCAGCAACAAGTTTGCTGTTAAGCTCGATAATATCGTACATAAATAATGAATTTATAAAAAAACCGGTCTTCAAATGACCGTGCGTATAAAAAAATGTTTAGAGTAAATTTTTTCTATTTGGAAATTGCTATAAGGTATATTGTTTCTTTGTGAAGTGCAAATATACAAATATTTCAGAAAACAAAAGGAAATTAATTGTTTTTTTAACAAATTTCAATCTTTTGCAGAATAATTAATTTCCTTTTGTGTATCTCGTATACTTCCTAATTACTATTTTTGCCCGGCAGTTTTAAAATTGTATTCTTATAGTATTTATAATAAATAATAAGACCATGATTCAAAGAATTCAAAGTGTTTACCTTTTTTTTGCATCTCTAATACTTGGTGTAACCTTCTTTTTTCCAATTGCTGAATTTATTGGTGTAAAAGATTCTTTGGTGCTTTATGTTTATAAGGTGGTAAGTTTGGTTCCAGGTTCTTCAAATGTTTACGATTTAATGTTTATTATGCCTTTATTGGCAATAGTAGTACTTGTTATTATATTTTCATTTGCCACAATATTTATGTATAAAAATCGTCATGGGCAACTAAAAATTATCAGATTCTTGATGCTTATGATTGCGGTAATGATTGGGGTTATATTTTTGTATTATTACGATATATTGGAGACTGCCAGCGGGGCTATACCAAATTTCATTCAAGTGGGAGCATTTGCACCTTTGATTAGTTTGGTGTTTTTATTTTTAGCCTATAGAGGTGTTATGAAAGATGATAAACTTATTCGGTCAGCAGATAGGTTGAGGTAGTTTTTTTGTTGTCCGGTTATCAGGTTATCATTGTTGTCAGGTTGTAAGTTTTGATTAATACAGTCGAGTTAGTTTAGTTTTATACCCTGCTCCCCATCTTCAAACTTTAAACTTTAAACTTTCAACTCCCAACTCTCTCACCTATTAAATTCAGCAATCTCCAGATCTTGTATCCTATCTTTATCAATAGTAAATCTAAGAAAGGTGATTTTATTATGCATTCCTGATTTGCCAGCAGCTCCTGGGTTTATGTGAAGCAAATTATTCTTTTTATCGTTTATTACTTTTAAAATATGAGAATGTCCTGAAATAAATAATTTGGGTTTTTCGTCCCTTATCATTTGATTAATTCCTTTCGCATATCTTCCGGGGTAACCACCAATATGCGTCATTAATACCTTGACATTCTCACAATAGAAAGATTCGTATTCCTTTAAATATCTTAATGCTCCTCCATCTATATTTCCGTAAACGGCTCTAAGAGGTTTAAATGTGGCGAGTTTGTCAGCAGTTTCAATATTACCAATATCGCCTGCATGCCATATTTCATCACATTCTGAAAAAAAAGAAAATAATTTTGGATGTAAAAATCCGTGTGTATCACTAAGAAGCCCTATTCGCCTCATTTTTAGAAAGAGTAACCAATGCCAACCATTAGCATTTGTTTAAACTGTGTTCTTGGTCCTAATGCAACATTGTTTGCATCGTATATTGTTACATCGTCGTCGTAGATAAGTTCAGTAGAGAATGTTACATTCAGCCAACTGTTTACTTTTAAATCAACTAATACCTGCCAGTTTACATCAATGTTTTGTGGGTTGTTAAGGTAGTCTGAAAATAATTCAAGTTTAGTTGTAAGATTAATATTTTTAGCAACTTCATAATTAAGGACTAACATTAATTTAGCACCAAATTGGTTTTGTACTCTCTTTGCATTTTGAACAACGCCATTTAAAGTATCGGCAGGTGTTAAACCAAAAGCACCTTCGTTGGCAAGTTTTTGGTCAAGAACAACTATCCACCTTGGGGTAACTGGTGAAAAATATGCTAAAAAGTGATCGCTAGGTTTGTAGCTAATACCAGGACCTAAGTCAATGTAGGCCGGAGCCATAAAACCTGACACATTGTTAGTAGAGTCTTTTTCATAATCAAAACCATTTGCAAATTGCGATTTGAAAGAAGCCATGACAGTAAATTCCCAACTTTTTTTAAGATTATAATTGTAAGCAGAGATAAACTCAATCTTATCTTCTGTTTTCATTGGCTCATTTTTTCCAATAAGATTGTAACCAAATGCCAGGTCAATCCAGTTGTTCCAACTATGTCTGTCTTTTTTGTAATCGGCACTCATAGTGTATTTTGCTATAAGATTGAGTGAGTTGTCGCCACCAGCCGACCAGTTAGAGAAATAACTCTCTGAAAAGTTAAGGCTTGCGTTTCCTTTAGTAGTCCAGTTTTTTGTAGTGTCGTTTTGAGTAAAGGCTGTCATCGAAATAACTAAAAAGCCTAATAGTAATAATTTTTTCATAATAAATTAATTGGTTAAAAAATTATGCAAATATAGATTTTTGGATTGAAAATAAAAATAATTTTAATTTTGCTTTAAAAGCCTGAGTTTGTTTG
>JAOZNY010000044.1:0-3388 GCA_029933565.1 Bacteroidales bacterium | reverse complement strand
TTTTCATTGCTGGTAAAAGCAATTTCAACGGCTCCTTGTACTTTGTTCTGAAAACTTTTTTCGGGATAAACTAAATGCGTTTGCAGAAACTCCCTAATCATTTTATTATCCATAAATGGGGTAGGAGGCCTTGTAGTTTGTGCCAAAACCTTTGATAAAACCAAGACAATTATAAAAATTGTGATCGTAAGTCTGCGCTTCACTTTTTAAGTTTTGCATAAAAATACATAATATTTTATTAAATGAAGAATCTAAATGATTTGTCAACGGAATAATTGATAATTTTACTAAAAAAAAGAATGGAGTTGATTTACCTAATTGTTGGAGTAGTGGTAGGTGGAGTAGTGGGCTTTTTGTTTATGCGCATGAGTTTGAAAACAAAAGTTTTAGAGGCTGTTTCAGAAAAAGAAAAAGTACTGGCTGAACTCAGGGAAGAAAAAAGTGAACTTGGCCTGCAAAATGCTGTTATCGAATCATCGCTGAGCGAAAAACAGAAAACTTTAAAAGAAATAGAGGAGAAGTTTGAGCAGGAAACAAAAATGCGACAAGAAGTAGAAACACAGTCAGCAACTTTTTTGGCCGACAGGAAAAACCTAGTAGAAAACCTGGAAAACTTAAAAGAATCTTTTACTTCGATGGAGAGTAAACTAAAGATTGAACAAAATGCAAAGCAAGAAACAGAAATACGAATGACGGAAATGCTTGCTGAGAAAGAGTCGTTGTTAGAGAAACTTGAGAATGAGCGAAAACAACTTACCAAAATACAAGAAAAATTTACAGCCGAATTTGAGAATCTTGCCAACAAAATATTAAAACAGAACACTCAGGATTTTAATACAGCATCAACTAAAAATATTGGAGAACTGTTGACTCCTTTAAAAGAAAGACTTCAGAATTTTGAGAAGAAAGTTGAAAGTACTTATGAAAAAGGGTTAAGGGATCAGTCTGACCTCAAAGCTGAGTTAAAAAAATTACACGATTTAAGCCTTCGACTTGACCAAGATGCGCGCAACCTTACAAATGCTTTAAAGGCTGATACTAAGAAACAAGGTAATTGGGGAGAAATTATCCTTGAGCGTGTTCTTGAAAGATCAGGGCTGATAAAAAATCAGGAGTATTTTGTGCAGCAAACAGCCAGAAATGAGGAAGGGGAAATGTTAAGACCCGATGTTGTTATAAAATTACCCGACGAGAAGCATATTATTATCGACTCAAAAGTTTCGCTAACGGCTTATACTCAGTATGTTTCTGAAGATGATGAGCAAAAAAGGGATATGGCTTTAAAGATGCATCTAACTTCCGTAAAAAAGCATGTTAAAGAATTAAGTGCCAAAAGTTATGAATCGCTTCGCGACTTCAACTCACCTGATTTTGTTTTAATGTTTATGCCAATAGAACCAGCATTTGCACTTGCAGTGCAGACCGACCCTGAACTTTTTAATTATGCCTGGAAAGAAAGAGTTGTAATAGTTAGTCCTACAACACTTTTGGCCACTTTGCGTACAGTTGCGTCAATTTGGAAATACGAAAAGCAAAACCAAAATGCAATGGAAATTGCAGAGCGAGGAGGAAAACTTTACGACAAATTTGAAAGTTTTGTTAAGGATCTGGAATTGGTTGGCACAAATATTCAGCGAGCAGGAAAGTCTTACGATGATGCCCATAAAAAACTTACTTCAGGAAGTGGTAATTTAATCAGGCAGGTTGAACAATTGAAAAAAATGGGCGTCTCAACAAAAAAGAGCCTTCCCGAACAATATTTAATAGACAATGAATAAGATAGAAAAAGATAAGCAGGAAATGATTTATGGTATCAGGCCATTGATGGAGGCCATTGATGCCGGTAAAGAAATAGAAAAAGTACTGTTACAAAAAGGCTTGAGGAATGATTTGTTTGCTGAACTGATGAAAACCCTCAAAGAAAGGTTAATCCCAACTCAGTGGGTTCCAAAAGAAAAACTAAATCGGCTGAGCCGGAAAAATCACCAAGGTGTAATTTCTTTTGTTTCTCCCATTACATTTTTCCGTATTGAAGATGTCCTTCCTTCGGTTTATGAAAGTGGTAACGACCCATTTTTTCTCATAATCGACCGTGTTACCGATGTTAGAAATTTTGGTGCCATACTTCGTACCGCTGAGGCTGCAGGTGTTCATGCCGTAATAATTCCCACACGAAATTCGGCGCAGTTGAATTCGGGAACAGTTAAATCGTCGGCAGGAGCAATCTTTAAAATACCAATTTGCCGATCCGAAAACCTTAAGGTTACTATTAATTATTTAAAAGGAAGTGGTGTAAAAATTGCCTCCTCAACAGAAAAAGCAACAGAGAGTATTTATGAGTCTTCTTTAAGCGGACCTCTTGCCATAATTATGGGTTCAGAGGATGAAGGAGTTTCAGGGGAGTATTTGAAACAGTCTGATATTCATTTTTCTATCCCAATGTTGGGAGAAATAGAATCGTTAAATGTTTCTGTTGCCACGGGTGTAGCCTTGTTTGAGGCTGTCCGGCAAAAACAGGCATAAAAAAACTCCGATTATAAAAACCGGAGTCTAATATCTTTTCAGAAGAATTATTTCCTTCTGGCTTCCTTAATTCTGGCTTTCTTACCTCTTAATTCGCGGAAGTAAAAAATTCGTGCTCTGCGAACCATACCTACTTTATTAATTGCAATTTCCTCAATAAAAGGAGAGGAAATTGGGAAAATTCTTTCAACGCCAATGCCGTTTGAAATTTTCCTTACTGTGAAAGTTTCAGTTGGACCGCCACCAACGCGCTGAATTACAACACCCTGATATTTCTGTAAACGTTCCTTGTTACCTTCTTTAATTTTATATGTTACGGTTATGGTATCACCCGCTTTGAATTTCGGAAATTCTTTTACTATTACTGAGTCTTCAACCAGTTTAATTAATTCGTTTTTGCCCATCACTATAAAATTTGAAATTGCTTTCGTGAAAAATGAGTGCAAATATACAGTTATTTATTTAACCTAAACAAGAAGATTTGCTATTTTTTATTTATTTTCCTGCAAAGTGTTAAGGTGCAATAAAACAGAGAGTTAATGTGATGTTGTTCTGGATGCTAATGATAAATAATCTAGTTCTGAATAAATAATTATGTTTTGAATAACTGTTTGTACAACTAAAGTGCAAATATTTATTTATAAGTGAAAAGAATTTGAACAACTATTCTAGAAAAAAATCAACTCAAATCAATATCAGGTCGTCTTTCTTTTGTGCGTTTAAGCGATTGTTCGTGTTTCCATTCATTAATTAGTTTATCGTTGCCCGAAAGCAAGATGTCCGGAACTTTCCAATTATTAAATACACGAGGCCTGGTGTAAACCGGAGGAGAAACAAGCCCATCTTGAAAAGAGTCGCTAAGTGC
>JAOZNY010000214.1 GCA_029933565.1 Bacteroidales bacterium | reverse complement strand
CATCCTGATTTTGTTTCTGTACCCTTGGCTGAAGCTATTTCTAAGCCTAATTTAGTGGAACGTGATAATCAGTTGGTTAAAACTGCCCGAGGTTTGGGTATTTGCCTGGGAGAGAAAGAACAGCCAAAATATTAATTAAGTCTCATTCTAAACAATTGTTTTATTTTTGCGAATTATTAAACTAATTATTCATTTTATCAAACTAAAAAAATTAATACATGGAAAATTTTACTGAAAATACAGACAAAATAATGGCTTGGTTCATGGAATCAGGTGTGTCCTGGGGTCTAAAACTAATTGGTGGCATAATTGTACTGATTGTTGGTCTTTGGATTATTAAAATCGTAATGAAGAATTTGGGGAAATTAATGGAGAAACATAATACCGATCCAGCCCTAAGATCATTTTTACTAAGCATGTTGGGGATTACACTAAAAATTCTTCTCATTATTAGTGCACTTTCAATGTTGGGAGTTGCTATGACTTCGTTTATCGCAATTCTGGGTGCTGCCGGTCTTGCAGTTGGCCTGGCCTTATCAGGTACCTTACAAAATTTTGCAGGAGGAGTTATGATTTTATTATTTAAACCTTTTAAAATTGGTGATTTTATTGATGCACAAGGTCATAAAGGAGTAGTAAAAGACATTCATATTTTTATAACAACTCTCACCGATCTTGATAATAAGACAATAATTATCCCTAATGCCGGACTTTCAACTGGATCTTTGGTAAATTATAGCACACAGCCAACACGCCGTGTCGACTGGAGTTTTGGTATTGCTTACGGCGATGATTTTGATGTTGCAAAAAAGATGATTCTTGATTTATTGAAAGAAGATAAAAGAGTATTAACTGATCCTGAGCCAAATATCTTTTTGGGTGCTATGGCGGACAGTTCAGTTAATATTACTACAAGAGCCTGGGTAAAAGGCGAAGATTACTGGGGTGTATTTTTCGATATGAATGAGAAGTTCTATAAAAATACTGGCAAACATGGACTTAGCATTCCTTTCCCACAAATGGATGTGCATCTTGACAAAGCATAAAACAGAATGAATAAAATTAAGATATTGCTTGTAGTTGGCATGTTTGCTTTTATGGCAAACATTGCCAATGCGCAAGTAAGGACTTATGCAACAACCGGAGGCGAAATAATATTTTCGTTTGCTGATATTGATAATAATGATATCAATCCTGACAACATTATTCGGTTTTCGCCTGTGTTTAACCTCCAGGTATTTGGCAATTTCGACTTTGGCAAAAACTTTGGTCTTTTAGCCGGCGGAAGTATTAGAAATGTTGGGTTTATTAATGGAAATACCGACCCTGATAATTCGGGAATTAAGAAAAAATATCGCACTTATAATCTTGGTATTCCTGTTGGTTTTAAAGTGGGTGATGTAAATAAATTTTTCTTCTTTGGAGGTTATGAAATTGAATTTCCGTTTCATTACAAAGAAAAAACCTTTGTTAATGGAGTTAAGCAAGACAATAAAATTAGTACATGGTTTACCAGTAGGGTGCCCACGTTTTATAATTCCGTTTTTGCTGGAATTCAGTTCCCTTATGGGCTGAACCTAAAGTTTAAGTACTATTTCACAAATTTCTTTAACGAAGGTTTTACCGAAACCGTTAATGGCGAGGATGTGATGCCTTACCAAGGTTACAAAGCTAATGTTTTTTATTTTTCATTGAGTTTTGCTCTCTTTCAAAACAATCATGTTTACTATAAAGAGCAGCAAAAAGTAAGTAGAACTTATTAATAGAACAATATGCGAAGAATTTCCATTTTTATTTTTTGGCTTATTGGCTGGAAAGCCATTGAATCGCCACCGGCAGGAATTGATAAGGCTATCTTACTAGTGGCCCCACATACTTCTAACTGGGATTTTGTTATGGGAAGGCTTTATGCTTGGATAACCAGAAACCCAGTTAGGTTTCTCATTAAAAAGGAACTTTATATTTGGCCCTTAGGAGGACTTATTGATAAATTGGGCGGGGTTCCTGTTGACAGGAAAAAAAGCGGAAATCTTGTTGATGCAGTGGCTGGCTTGTTCGATAATTATGACCAAATTTATATTGCAATAACACCTGAGGGAACACGTAAACTTTCTTATGAATGGAAAAAAGGATTTTATTTTATTGCTAAAAAAGCAAAAGTCCCAATTTTGTTGTCGTATATAGATTATAAGAAAAAGGTAGTTGGAATGGGAAAACCATTTACAGTTAGTGGTGATTATGATTCCGATATAAAAAAAATTAAAGAATTTTACAAAGATAAATCTGCGAAGTTCCCTGAATTATATTGCCTTTCTCCAGAAAATATTAAAGAATAAAATAAGACTATCTCAGTCCTTTAACGCGAGGAATACCAGCCACAAAATCTTTTAGATAAAAAGGTTCAAAATAGGCAACATCCTCAAAATCTTTATTTTGATATTTCTGTTCAGACAGTTGTGCCATAAATTTTGATGATGGAAGGAAATCATCAAGAAAGATTGTATTTTTATTTTCCCCCAATACCTCTTTACATTTAGTAGCACCATCGCCACCAAAAACAACAGCATTATTTTCTAACTCTTGTGAAAAGGAATCTTCGTCAATTATTTCTGCCTTTATTTCCCTCACCAAACTAAGATCGGCCAAAAACAAAGCCGAATAAACTTCCATCCTTCTGGCATCAATCATCGGGCAAAAAATGGTATTGCTTATTTTACTTTCTGTTTTTTGAATCATGCCTAAAGCCATTGCCTCAAGTGTGCTGATGGCAATTAAAGGTTTTTCGAGCGAATAGCACAGCCCCTTTGCAGTAGATACTCCAATGCGTAAGCCAGTGTACGAACCGGGTCCCTTGCTAACAGCAACGGCATCCAAATCTTTAAATTCATACCCTCCGTTAGTTATTAGTTGTTGGGCAAAAATTGTAAGCAGTTCGGCATGTGAGTTTTTAGTATGCGATTCTTTAATACTGGTTGTAATACCATCAATCGCCAATGAAACAGAGCATACCTGAGTAGAAGTTTCTATGTTTAATATTAAAGCCATCTAATCTTCCTTTTTAAACAGATCTTCTTTATCAACCTTCTCAACCTCGTCATTGTTTTTCAGAGATTTCGATACTGCCCTATAAGGTGAAACAATAACTTCCTGACCTTCTTCAAGTCCGTTAATTATTTGAATGTTAGTATTATCTTGGATTCCGGTTTCTACCTTTTTTAGTTTAGCAATACCATCAACAAAAAGGAAAACATACTCATTTATCTCTTCTTCTTCATCTTTTCTAATCTCCTCTTCATCTTTTCCTTGTTCATCTTCTCTTCTTTCGCGATACGATTTAATACGACCTGTAGTATCGGCTCTGGTTGTTACTGCCTGAATAGGGATTGTTAAAATACCTTTGGCGGTTTCTGTTTGAATTTCAACAGTTGCTGACATTCCCGGTCTAAACGGTGAAGGAATCTGGCTGTTGGGTTTTAACAAATTCGCATACGATTCTTTAAGCATCATTATTTTTACATCGAAATTTGTTACCTGATCGGCACTAACTCCCAAGGTGTTAGCAGAGGTTGCAATTTCTGTTACCACACCTTTAAACTCTTTGTCGAGGTAAGCATCCACCTCAATAATTGCTGTATCGTTTAGCGAAACCCTTACAATGTCGTTTTCATTTACTTCAACATTTACTTCTAAAACATCAAGATTGGCAATACGCATAATTTCAGTTCCTGCCGAAAATTGCGATGCTCCGGTAACTCTTTCCCCGATTTCAATAATCAGTTTGGAAACAGTACCATCATTTGGAGCATAAATGCTTGTACGTTTGAGGTTTTCTTTTGCCTCTTTTACAGAAGCTCGCGCACTACTAACCTGAAACTGACTTGACTTATAATTTTCTTGGGCAGCAATAACATCAGCCTGTGCCACATCGTGAACAGATTGAGCAGCATCAAAGTCTGCTTTTGAAATAACATCTTTTTCGAAAAGTGTTTTACTTCTGTCGAAATCCAGACTTGCCTTCTTGTATTGCGATTTACTTTGAGTTAAACGAGCTTTTGCATTTGCCTCATTGGCTTGAGCTGTTTTTAGCGCAGCATCAATTTTCTCGTAAGTTGAAATGTAAATTTCGGGATCAATCTTTGCTAGTTTAGTGCCCTTTTCAACAAAGTCACCTTCACTTACAAACAACTCCACAACTTCACCCGAAATGTAAGGGCTTATTTTAATGTCTTTGGCGGGTTGTATTTTTCCGTTTGCCGAAACCGTTTCAATCAAGGCTCGTAACTCAACTTTTTCAACAGCAACCTTTGTGGCCTTTGAGTTTTTACCTTTTTGTATTGCCAATACAATTAGTATTGCTAATACAACAACCGCTATTATGATTATCCAGATTTTCTTCTTGCTAAACTTTGCCATATTGAGAAATTTTCCTTTTACAATAATTTGTAAAATTAATGGTAAATATTATTGTTTGCTATTAATCACAAAATTAATCTATTTTGGTAGCAATATCAGTTAAGGTTAACTGACGACCAAGATAGAAATCTAATATCTTCGTCTTAAAAATATAATCGAATTTTGCCGATGAAGCATCAGATTCGGCATTGGCAAGTTGGATTTTTGAAACATTGTAATCTGTGGAGTTTACCATTCCTACATTAAATTTTTCTTCAGTATAGTTGAACGATTCGTTTAGGGCATCAACCGACTTTTTGCGGGCAACAAAAGTTTGGTAGGCTCCAATAGCATCAGCATA
>JAOZNY010000213.1 GCA_029933565.1 Bacteroidales bacterium | reverse complement strand
TAAATCAAATCAATTATTTTAATGACTGTCTATGAAACTATCTACTGTTAAGTTAGTTACAATACAATTCTTCCTTCTCCTATTTTTTTTCATTTTCAATTCTGCACAAGCAGAGGAAGAACTTGGTGTTTACGAACATCTGGATGAATATATTTCAGATGATTTGATGTTTACAGATGAACTCTTCAATGAGGTAAACCTACTTGAATCAATCGACAAACCAACAATTATTAGTCTTGTTTATTACGAATGCCCCGGTATTTGCAGTCCGTTGCTAAACGGATTGGCTGAGGCAATGGAAAAAACTGATGTTGTAATAGGCAAAGATTATCAGGTTTATACCATAAGTTTCTCACATACAGAGAAACCTCCTTTGGCAAGAAAGAAAAAACGCACTTACCAAAAACTTGTCACTCAGGGCGATACGGACAACTACTGGAAATTCTTTACTGGCGATAGTACTAACATTCACAGATTACTCGATGATCTTGGTTTTAAAGTTAAGAAAGACGGAAAAGAATACATCCACCCGGGAACATTGATTGTTTTAAGTCCTAATGGTAAAATCACACGCTACCTCTACGGAAGCACTTATTTCCTCCCCTTCGATATTAAAATGGCAGTTGTAGAAGCAGCACAGGGAAAGTCGGGGCCAACCATAAACAAAGTTCTCAATTACTGTTTCAGTTACGACCCTGAAGGAAAAAAATACGTTTTAAACATAACTAAGATTTCAGGCTCAATAATATTAGGACTGGCATTAATTCTATTGTTCAGCATGCTTTATAAAGGGAACAAGAGAAAAGAGCCAAGATTTAATAATGAGGAAACAAGATAGAAATATGGAGAAATGGAATGTTGGAGTATTGAGTCTTCTCCCACAAAACACAAGCCGTCATTGCGAGGACGACGGAGGAGGACGCGGCAATCTCAATATCCTTGTAATCAGTAAAAGTGAGATTACTTCTCCGCTTGAGGCGGATCGTAATGACTTTTTTACAAGTTATAAAAGAGGTCACAACAATAAGTGTAGGTTTCATTTTCATACGCTTCATTAATTCCCTCTTCCACCCTTCTAATAAATTAAACACAATAATTCACAAAAAATATGACATCTGAAACTTTACCCTATACATCTTATCTAAAAGAAAAAACAGGGATAATGTCGTGGCTATTCACACTCGACCATAAAAGGATTGGTCTAATGTACCTTTATGGTATTGTTGCCTTTTTCCTTGTGGGAGCCACTTTGGGTCTTTTAATGCGTTTTGAACTTCTAAACCCGGGCAAGGATTTAGTTGATCCTCACACTTATAATCAGATATTTACATTGCATGGTGTGATTATGATTTTTCTTTTCATAATCCCGAGTATCCCTGCAGTTTTTGGTAATTTCTTTCTTCCTTTATTACTAGGGACAGATGATGTTGCATTTCCAAAACTAAACCTCTTATCGTTTTGGCTTTATGTTCTCGGGGCATTTTTTGCTTTAGCAACATTGATTTTTGGTGATGGCCCTGCTGATACAGGTTGGACATTCTATGCTCCCTACAGTGTAAAAACAGGCACCAATGTAACAATGTCGGTATTAGCAGCATTCATTCTTGGTTTCTCTTCAATACTTACAGGACTTAACTTCATAGTCACCATACACAGACTGAGAACTCCGAAAATGGGATTTAACCAGATGCCATTGTTTGCCTGGTCGCTTTATGCAACTTCATGGATTCAATTGCTGGCAACTCCGGTAATTGGAATAACACTACTCATGATTGTAGCTGAGCGAATGTTTGGAATAGGGCTTTTCGATCCATCAATAGGTGGCGACCCCATACTCTACCAACACATGTTCTGGATATACTCACACCCTGCTGTTTATATTATGGCATTGCCTGCCATGGGGATAGTTTCAGAAATTCTGCCAACCTTCTCTCAAAGAACAATTTTTGGTTATAAAGCAATTGCTTATTCAAGTATGGCCATAGCATTTATCGGTTACTTTGTTTGGGGTCATCATATGTTTACATCAGGAATGAGTGGTCCGGCAGCCTATATCTTTTCCATACTTACTTTTTTGGTAGCAATACCTACTTCCATTAAAGTATTCAACTGGGTTTCTACACTTTATAAAGGCTCAATTGTTATTGAAGTTCCATTATTATTTATGCTGGCATTTATTTTTAACTTCCTAATTGGTGGTTTAACAGGTCTTGCACTAGGTGCTTTAGCAGCTGATGTTCACTTGCACGACACATATTTTGTAGTTGGCCATTTTCACTATGTAATGTTTGGAGGTACTGGTTTTGCCTTTTTTGGCGCATTGCATTATTGGTTTCCTAAGATGTGGGGTAAGATGTACAATAAAACAAGAGCCTATATTGGATTTGCAATACTTTTTGTAGGTTTTAATATACTATATTTTCCAATGCTAATATTAGGTATTCAGGGTATGCCACGAAGATATTATGATTATTTGCCGGAGTTCACTTTCTTAAATCAGGTTTCAACAGTTGGCTCCTGGATAACAGTTACAGGTTTAATAATTATTATAGTAAACCTAATAGTTTCTGGCAGAAATGGCAAAAAAGCAACTGACAATCCATGGAACGGTATCACTTTGGAATGGCAAACAAAGTCGCCACCACCACTACATAATTTTGATAAAATGCCAACAATTCCAGAAAGAGGACCTTACGACTATCCTAATGCTAAAAGAGGTTAAGGAAATGGAGTAATGGAAGATTAGAAGATTGGAGTGTTGGAGTGTTGGAGTAATGAAAAAAAAACATTGAACATCAAACACTGAACATCAAACACTAAACACCAAACATTGAACACAGAATATAAAATATGAATCACACATTTGTTTTACCAAATTCAGGACACAATTTCGATGCAAAAGCCTCAAAAATGGGAATGTGGCTTTTTCTTTACACTGAACTTTTATTGTTTGGTGGTCTGTTCCTAGTTTATATGGTTTACCGCTCAATGTACCCCGACGAGTTTCTTCTCGCCTCATTTAATTTAAATGTATGGATGGGAACATTTAATACGGTAATTCTGCTTACCAGCAGTATGACCATAGCCATGTCGATTACAGCATTGCAAAAAGGAAATAAAAAACTGTCGATTAACTTAATGTGGATTACTATTGCTGCTGCCATTGGCTTTTTAGTAATAAAATACTTTGAGTGGGGAGCAAAATTCGACCATGGGCTTTTTCCCGGAATGGATCATTTTAATGCATTGCCAACAGGCGAAAGACTGTACTTCTACCTCTACTTTTTCATGACCGGATTGCATGGGCTACATGTAATTATTGGTGGCATATTTATTTTGTTTGTAATCTCTGGTGTTAAAAAAGGAACTGTAACTCCTGAAAGATATTCTCTAAGTGAAAATGCCGGTCTTTACTGGCATCTTGTCGACCTTATCTGGATCTACCTTTTCCCATTATTTTATCTAATTCATTAATATCATGGAGAATAATAAACACGAACATATTACATCGTATAAGGAGCACTTTAGCACTTGGCTTGCATTAATATTACTAACATTCATGACTGTTTTTGTTTCGGTTTTTGGAGCCGACCTGCGCACACTTTCTGTTGCAACAGCCATGTTAATTGCCACTATAAAAGCCACTGCAGTTGCTTATTATTTTATGCACCTTAAATACGAACCAAAAATTTACAAAGCAATGATGGCGGTAGTATTAGCCCTATTTGCTTTTTTTATGATAATGATAACCATAGATTATTTAACACGATAAAAAATATTTATGTACGCTTCAAATTTTGTTGAAGGAGTTGATTTTTCACTCTATCTAATTCTATCCATCTCAGTATTCTTCCTGGTGGGAATTACTGCTGTAATGATTTATTTTTTGTTTAGATACAGCAAGAAAAATAATCCGGTGGCCACCAATATCGAAGGCAGTCACACATTGGAAATTATTTGGACAGCAATTCCTACCATTTTAGTTTTGATAATGTTTTGGTACGGATGGACAGGCTATAGGCCAATGCTTACAGCCCCTGATGATGCTATCGAAATTGAGGCTGTGGGACAAATGTGGAAATGGACATTTAATTATGAGAATGGAAAATCATCTGATTCACTTGTTATTCCTCTTGACAAATCGGTTAAGCTAAACCTTGTTTCCAAGGATGTGCTACACTCACTTTATATTCCTGCTTTTAGGATAAAGCAGGATGTTGTTCCCGGTAAGGATTATTCAATGTGGTTTATTGGTCAGAAGTTGGGCAAATACGATATCCTTTGTGCCGAATACTGTGGACAATTACATTCCTATATGCTTAGTACTGTTAGTGTTGTAGAAGAAAGCAAATATGAGGAATGGCTTGTAAGTGCACCTGATACTAACGGTGAACATCCGGGCTTAACACTTATGAAGAAGAATGCCTGTTTGTCGTGTCATACGCAAGATGGAACACGTTTAGTTGGACCAAGTTTTAAAGGCCTTTTGGGAAGAAATGAAACTATTATTATTGATGGAAATGACCATGAAATTACAGTTGATGGTGATTACATCCGTAATAAAATTAAGAACCCTACTAACTCATTGGTTAAAACATACCAATCAGGTTTGATGCCGGCACTCCCACTTACGAATGATGAGATTAGTTTAATGGATGAGTATATTTCAGGGATAAAATAAGAAACAGGAGTTGGGAATCAAGAAACAGGAATCAGAAATCAGGAGTCAGGAACTTGTTATTAAGCATATTACATAAAC